>JAYTAR010000444.1:0-6826 GCA_043737455.1 Sphingomonadales bacterium
GTCGTCGCTCGATCCGCAATTCATCGTGGTCGATTACGAGGTCGACGGGATCGGCCAGCGCGTGCTGAACGCGGGCGGGCGCGTGACATGGACCAACGCGAAGAAGACGCTGACCGTCGGGGCCAGTGCGATCCATGACGAGGACGACCGCACGCGCACCAACGCCGGCGGCGTCGATGTACGGTTCGCGCCGAATGCGCAGACCGAAGTGCGCGCCGAATTTGCCGCGAGCCGCGCGACCGCAAAGCCGGGGAACACGCAGCCTGCGCGGGGCACGACCACCGCGTGGCTGGTCGAGGCCGAGCATCACGGCCCCAAGTACGACGTCCTTGCCTATGCGCGCGAACAAATGGCGGGGTACGGCGTCGGGCAGACCAATTTGGGCGAGGTCGGCAGCCGCAAGTTCGGCTTCGACGGGCGGCTGCGCGTTTCGCCGCGGCTGTCGATCATCGGAAGCGCCTGGCAGGAGAACTATCTTGGCTCGTCCGTCCAGCGCCAGGCGGGGCGCGCGACGATCGAATATCGCGCCAATGCGCTCGACCTTCGTGCCGGGCTCCAGTTCGCCAACGACCGCCTAGCCGACGGCCGCGCCGCGCAGTCGACGCTCGCGCAGTTTGGCGCGACCAAGCGGCTTTTCGCGAACCGGCTCGAGATCGATGGGCAAACCGAGTTCGCGCTTGGAGGCTCGGCGAGCATCGATTTCCCTGCTCGGCACCGGCTGGGCGCGCGCTTTGCGATCACGCGCGACGTCGCCTTGCTCGGAACCTACGAGGTTGCGCGCGGCCGCAACATCCGCGCCGACACGGTGCGATTGGGGTTCGACGTGAAGCCCTGGGCCGGGGCGCGTCTGACCGCCGCGGCCAATCGCCAGACGATCGGCGAATATGGGCCGCGCAGCTTTGCCGATTATGGGCTGGCGCAATCGCTCCCGCTCGGCAAGCGCTGGACGGTCGATGTCACGCTCGATGGGGCACGAACGCTCGGCATCGATCCGCGCCGCGTGCTCAACGTGGCGCAACCGGTCGCATCGGGCGGGATTGTTGGCACCGACGGCACTGTCGCGGAGGATTTTATCGCCGCCACCACGGGCGCGACCTATCGGGGCACCCGGTGGAGCTGGACCGGTCGCGCCGAATATCGCGCGGGCGACCGATCAACACGCTACGGGCTGACGACATCGGCGCTTCGCCAATTGGGTGAAGGGCAAGCGCTGGGTGGCACGTTCAACTGGTTCCGCGCCCGCGACCGCAGCCAGGGCGCGGCGGGTCCGACGACCGAGACGATGGCGCTCGCGCTCAGCTGGGCGCGGCGGCCCGGCGACAGCCGCTTCGCCTGGCTCGAAAAGCTCGAGTTGCGCTCGGACAGCGTGCGCGGCGGCGTCACCGGACTCCCCGGCCCGATCGGTGGCGCGCCGCTGATGGTCACCGGCGATGCGGTGTCGAAGCGGATCGTCAACAGCTTCAGCCTCAACTGGTCGCCGACGACCAAGGCCGAGGGGCGCTACCTCGGCCGCAGCGAGTTCGCGGTGTTCTGGGGCAGCCGTTACATCAGCGACCGCGTCGGGCCCGACGACATCAGCGGCTGGTCGAACCTGCTCGGTCTCGACGCGCGCTGGGACTTGTCCGACACGCTCGACGTCGGGCTTGGCGGCACGGTGCGCCAATCGTCGGGTGGCCGCGCGGTCGCCTGGTCGGGCGGTCCCGCGATCGGCATCTCGCCGTTCAAGGGCGGCTATATCCAGGTCGGTTACAACGTCATCGGCTTCCGCGACGCCGATTATAACGACACGCGTTACATGCGGCAGGGAGTTTTCGTCACGATGCGGCTGAAATTCGACCAAACCAGCTTCGAAGCGCTCGGACTGGGCGACCGCGCGCGCGCGTCTGCCATCCGAGCCCGATAATTCGGCTTTCGCTCGTGCTAGATATGTTATATCACACGGCGAAAGCTGAATTGGATCTCGAACGATGCGTTTATACGTTTTGCTCTCATGCTCGGTCGCCATGTTGGCGGTGTCAGCGGCTCAGGCCGAGGATGCGCCGCCCGCTCGCGTCGAAACATCGCGCGATATCATCGTCACCGCGCCGTTCGAACGTGCGCGTGGCGATGTGCTCAGCGGCACGTCGGTGCTCAGCGGCGCGGCGCTGACGCGCGAGTTGCGCCCGACCATCGGCGAGACGCTGGCGCGGCTCCCCGGCGTCTCCGCTACCTCGTTCGGCCCCAATTCATCGCGCCCGGTGCTGCGCGGGTTCCAGGGCGAACGCGTGCGCGTGTTGAAGGACGGCATCGGCAGCATCGACGTCTCGAACACCTCGGTCGATCACGCAGTCGTCGTCAATCCACTGACCGCCGACCGGATCGAAGTGCTGCGCGGCCCCGCAGCACTCCTGTTTGGTTCATCGGCGATCGGCGGCGTTGTCAACGTGCTCGATAACCGTATCCCGCGACGGTTGCCCGACGCGCCCGTTCGCGTCGATGCGCTGGCCACCTATGGCTCGGCGGCGCGTGAGCGGTCGGCGTTCGGACAGGTCGACGTGCCGCTCGCGGGCAAGTTCGTCGTCCACGTCGACGGCAGCTACCTTCGCACCGGCGACTTGCGCACCGCCGGGTTCATCCTCGCCGAACCGTTACGCGCCGCCGCGCGGCTCAGCCCGGCGGCGAGCGTGCGGTCGCTCGCGAACCTGCGCGGCAGGCTGCCCAATTCGGCCGCGGAAACGTGGGAAATCGGGGCAGGCGCGGCACTCGTCACCGACGGCGGCACGCTCGGCGCGTCGTTCAGCCATTACGACAGCCTCTACGGCGTGCCGATACGGTTCTCGCTCGACCCGAGTGTCGATGCCGAACAGGTTCGACTGAAAGTGAAGCAGGACCGCGCCGACCTGCGCGGCGAGATCGATGTCGCCGACGGGTTCCTGCAGTCGATCAAGCTGCGCGCAGGGTTCGCCGATTATCGTCATGCCGAAATCGATGCGGCAGGCGTCACGGGCACCACTTTCCTCAACAAGAGCATCGAGTCGCGGCTCGAGCTCGTCCAGCGCGAACGCGGAGGCTGGCGCGGCGCGACCGGCGGACAGTTCTTCGTGCGCGACTTCAACGTCATCGGCGCCGAGGCGTTCGTGCCGAAGAACACCACGCAACAATTCGGTGTGTTCACGCTGCAGACCTATGAAACAGGCCGCTTCAGGGGCGAGATCGGCGCGCGCTTCGAGCACACGGCGCTCCAGGCCGACGCCAGCCCGACGATCGGCAGCCCCTTCTATGCGCGCAAGTTCGACGCTTATTCGGGGTCGCTTGGCGGCAGCTACGGACTGACCGACGGGATCCGCGTCGGCATCAGTGGCTCGCACACCGAACGCGCGCCCGCGGCGGAGGAACTGTTCGCCAACGGCCCGCACGCGGGCACGCAGGCGTTCGAAATCGGCAACCCCAACTTCCGCAAGGAGACGAGCAACGGCATCGAGAGCAGCCTTCGCGGATCGGGCGACGGCTACACTTTCTCGGTCGCGGTCTATCATGATTGGTTCAACAACTTCATCTACGAAAGCCAGGCCGGTGCGGTGCAGGACGATTTGCCGGTGTTCCAGTTTCGCCAGGCGAAAGCGCGCTACTGGGGCGTCGAAGGCGAAGCGTCGGTCAAGCTCGCTCAATTTGGCAGCACCACGCTCAATGCCGACCTGCTCGGTGACATGACGCGCGCGAGGATCGTGCGCGGCGGGCCGGTGCCGCGCATCCCGGCCTTGCGGCTGCTCGGCGGGCTCGAGGCGCAGTCCGAGCGGCTCGACGCACGGGTGGAGGTCGAGTGGACCGATAAGCAAACCCGGGTTGCGGCGTTCGAAACGCGGACGCCGGGGTTCACGCTCGTCAACGCCAGCGTCACGCTGCGACCGTTCGGCCGCGACAACCGCACCAGCCTCGTGCTGAGCGCGAACAACATCTTCGACGTCGAGGCGCGACGCGCTGCTAGTTTCCTAAAGGAATATGCACCGCTCAGTGGCCGCGACTTCAGGGTCACCGGACGGGTGTCGTTCTAGTGCGCGGTTGACGGCAAGAAGGCCCTCACCTCCCGCTTCGCGGGCCCCTCCTCTCCCGCGAAGGCAGGAGACGGAGAGGGAGGGGGAGTCTTCTTAGCCCTCTCCCGCCTTCGCGGGAGAGGATTGGGTGAGGGCCTTTTGCCTAATTCTACCTGACGCCCATCTCGGTCAGTAAGCGCCCTGCCCCGTCGACCTTGTCCATCGTCCACAGCATGAAGCGGCTGTCGGCGTGGATTGTGCGGTTGATGGCGGGGTCGAAGGACCAGTCCGAGATCACGCCGTCGAGCGTCCCGTCGAATGCCAGTCCGACGAACTCGCCCTTGGCATTCAGCGTCGACGATCCCGAATTGCCGTTGGTGATATCAACGGTCGAGAGATAGTTGATCGGCAACGTGCCGAGCGCGGGCGCGGCATAAGTGCCGAAGTCGCCCGCCTTCATTGCGGCGATGATGTTCGCGGGCGCGACGAAATCGCCACGCCCGGTGAACTTTGCCAGAAAGCCCGGAGCGGTCGTGAACGGCGTCCATATCTGCCCGTCGCGCGTGCGTCCCTGCACCTTGCCGTAGGTGAAGCGCAACGACCCGTTGGCGTCGGGGAACAAGGTGCGTCCCTCGCTTGCCGCAAACGCGAGCATGCCGCGCATATAGACCGAACGCGCCGCCTGCGTACGGCCCGCGCGATCCTTCGCCGCCGCCTCGCGCGCGACGTCGCCCGGATAGAGTGCGACCGCCAGCTGCACGAACGGGTCCGCCGATGCCTCGAGCTGCGCGGGGGTCATGTCGAGCAGCGCGACGCGCGTCGCCGTGTCGGCAAGCCTGGTCTCGCCGTAAAGTCGGTCGAGGCCGATCGCCTTTAGCTTGGCCTCGAAAGCGACATCGCGTCGTGCGGCGGGAACCATGGCAAATTCGCGCAGCGCCTGTTCGAGGATCGCGCGGTCGACGCGTGCGACATAGCGTCGCTCGACTCGCGCAAGCCCGTCCGAACGCAGCTGGCGGTCGCGGTCCTGATAGCCGTTTTCGCGCTGTGCGTCGGGCTTGGCGCGTTCCTTGGCCCAGCGATACGCGGTGCGCGCCGCCGACAGCAATTGTGCCCGGCCAAGGGTGCCGAGCCGCAGCGCGTCGAGCTGCGACTGCTGATCCTCGACGATCAGCGCATCGAGCGCGGTCGCGGCACTTCCATAATTGGTGACACGCGCTGGATCGGCGGCAATCCAGCCACGGTAAGCCGCCTGCTGGCGCGCCTTGCGCCCGTCGAGGTCGATCGCTTCGGCACCCGCTTCCTCACCCAGCGTCTTCTTCTTGTAATTGTCGGCCTGCTTGACGATCGAGGCGTAACGAATCGAGGTTTCCTTGTCCGTCGCGGTTTCGCGCATGATCAGGTCCGAATAATCGGACAGCAGTTTCTGGTAGAGCGGCGCATAGGATTTGAAGTTGAACGTCGCCTCGGCCGCGGTCGCCTCGCGGCTGGTCGAACCCGGAAAGCCCGCGACCATCACGAAATCGCCGTCCTTCACGCCGTCCTTGGCGATCTTTAGGAACGATTTGGGCTTGAACGGTACATTGGCCTTGTCGAACGGCTTCGATGAACCGTCGGGAGCGACATAGGCGCGGTAGAAGCCCCAGTCGCCGGTGTGGCGCGGCCACATCCAATTATCGGTCTCGGCGCCGAAATTGCCCACGCCGCTCGCGGGGGCATAAACCAGCCGGACATCCTTGATCTCGAGCTGCTGCTGCAGGAAATATTGCGCACCGCCGAAATACGCGCGCACGTCGCACCGGCGACTGGGCTGCTTCTCGCATGTCGCGATCAAGGTCTTGCGGTTAGCATCGATGAGGTCGAACCGCGCTTTTCCGGTGATCGCATCGGTCAGCCCGCGAGTCATCTGCGCCGTCACGTCGCGAAGATCCTCGATCACATGGATACGGCTGCCGGGCGTCGCGGCAAGCTCGTCGGCGTCGGTCTTCGCCATGAAGCCATCGGTCAGATAATCGCGCCCGGCCTTCGAATTATACTGCACTGAATCGTACACGCAGTGATGGTTGGTGACGACCAGCCCCTTGGGGCTGACGAATGCCGCCGAGCAGCCGCCGAGCGATATGATCGCGTTCAGGGGTGCTGCGTTCAGGTCGCCAAGCTTGGCCGGGTCTATCTGCAGTCCGGCCGCGCGCAATTTGTCACCGATCTTGGCAGTCTGACTGGGCAGCCACATCCCCTCATCGGCATAAGCGGCGGTGGACATCAACGTGGCGAGCGCCACGACGGTAAAACGCAGATTCATGGACGGCGACCCTCTCGACATGGTTTCGCTCAGCGCACGTGAGCGTGATGCCGCTGCTTTAACGCGACAATCGGTGTTGGAAAGGAGGATGGTGCCCGGGGACGGGGTCGAACCGCCGACACTGCGATTTTCAGTCGCATGCTCTACCAACTGAGCTACCCGGGCACGCGCGGGCGAACCGGCGAACGCGCGCCTATAGCGACGTGTCGTCGTCGCTGTCCAGCCTGTCGGCAGCCGAGGGACCGGGGATCGCGTAGCCCTCCCCCAACCAGCGGAGCAGGTCGCGATCACGGCACCCCTGCGAGCAGAATGGCGCCTGCTTGGCGGTGGGGGTGTTGCCGCATATCGGGCAATTGTCACGCGGGCTCGGCATAGCTCGACCAGATGGGGAGCGTCGCATCGGTCCGCAATCCGACCGCGCCGCCCAATTCGCGCGCGAGCAGTGCTATCAGGTCTTTGCGCGTGTCGAGCCAGTCGGCGATCGCTGGCGCGACGACAAGCGTGCGCGCGCCCGGAG
>JAYTAR010000445.1:0-2746 GCA_043737455.1 Sphingomonadales bacterium
GGACTTGCCGCAACCTGGGCTCCAGGAGACCATTCCCATGACGATCCAGACCATCCTTCTCAAAAACCTGCGCCTGTCGCCGATCAACGTCCGCAAAACGGGCGCGGAAATCGGACTCGACCAGCTCGCTGCCGACATTGCGGCACGCGGCGTCCTCCAGAACCTGCTCGTCGCTCCCGCGCCCAAATCGAAGACAATCTTCGAAGTCTTCGACGGCGGTCGCCGGCTTCGCGCGATGCAGCAGCTTGCCAAGGCAGGCGCGATCGATGCCGCGACCTACGAAGTCATCGTCAAGGTCGTTCGCGCCGATGAAGCCACACTTTCCGAGACCTCGCTCGCCGCAAACTTCCATCAGCTGAAGATGACACCCACCGACGAGTGCAAAGCCTTCCTGCACTTTCTCGGCAGTGACGGCGACGTCGACGCGGTCGCCAAGCGGTTCGGTCTGACACGGCGCTTCGTCGAAGGGCGCCTGCGGCTCGCGACGCTCGCGGGCCCCGTGTTCGACGCGCTCGCCGCCGGCGACATGACGATGGAAGTCGCCAAGGCCTATGCCGCGACGCCCGACCAGGCCAAGCAGCTTGGCGTTTTCGAAGAGGTCGGCAAAAGCTGGCTTGCAACCAACGCACACGAGATCCGCAAGCGCATTCTTGGGCAATCCATCCCGGCGTCGCACCCCGTCGCACTCCTGGTCGGTGAACCCCGCTACGTCGAAGCCGGCGGCCGTATCGAGCGCGACCTCTACACGGCAGCCGAGTCGGCCGAATGGCTCGACGGCGACCTTGCGCAGAAACTGGCGGCCGAGCTGATGCAGGATGCCGCCGCCAGGATTGCCGAGCAGACCGGCATCGGGACCGTCGTTCCGCTGCTCGCCAAGGGATCGACGTGGAGCGACCGTGAAGAACTGACACAGGCACGCCTCGAGCGCGAACCCGTCAGCCAGGAAGCACAAGCGCGTATCGACGCGATCGAGACCGAAACCGCAGCAATCGTCGAACGATTCGAAAGCGAAGAGATCGACGACGACGAAGGTGAGGCCCTGAATGCGCAAATCGAGACGCTCGATGCCGAACGCGGCCGCCTGATGGACACAGCCGTCACGATCGACGCCGCCCGCAAGCCCGACCTCACGCAGTTCGTGGTGATCGGCCCCGACGGCACGCCGACGCTCGAAGCGGGCTATTGGGAGGCTCCGCGCCGCCACGAGAGCACGGGGGGCGGCAGCGCGCCTTACAGCGACCCCAAGAAGGCCGCAGCCAAGGCAGCCGGGCTCACCGGCGTTCTCGCCGACGAGCTCGCGATGGCCCGGCGCGACGTGCTTGCGCTCCATGTCGCGAGCGATCTTCAGGTCGCGCTCAACCTTGCGATCTTCACGCTCGCCGACAAAGCGATGGGCAAGCACGGCGACACGGGCAGCTCACTCGCCGTCAGTCGCCGCAATGACCCGATCGCCAAGAACGGCCTCCCTGACAGCCCGTCGGGCAATGCGCTCGCCGAGATCCGCAAGAACCTCGACACCGACTGGGCAGATAACCCGACGGTTGCTGCAAGGTTCGACGCCTTTTGCGCGCTCGACGACGAGATGCGCGCAAGCTGGCTTGCGGTCTGCGTCGCGGGCTCGATCGAGGCATCGCTCGGCGGCTCGGGAATCGGGCGCCACAACGCGTTCCACGATCATCTGGGGCAGCTCCTCGAAATCGATGTCGCGGCATGGTGGCGGCCGACTGCAGGCGGCTATTTCACCCGCGTGCGCAAGGCCGGGATGCAGCGCACGCTCACCGACGTCGGCGGCGCAACGCTGGCGGGACGTTACGCGTCCGCCAAGTCGGCCGAGATGGCTGAAGCCTGCGAGAAGGTCTGCATCGGTGCTGTCATCGCCGAGGAAGAGGTTCGTCAGGCCGGCCTCGCATGGCTTCCGACCGCAATGCGGTTCGACGCTGGAACCGTCACGGAACCGGATATCGACCCGCCAAGCGACGACAACGCGGGCGAGGATGACGCCAGTAACCTCACCGACGAAGACGTCGAGGACACGGACGGCGTTGCGGATGAGGACGCCATCGCAAGACCGAACACGGCAGCGTCGCTCCTGAGCAAGTATCTGGCACTTGGCCAGGAGCATCCGGACCGGATGCTGCTCTGCCGCATGGGCGACTTCTACGAGGTGTTTGGCGGCGATGCCGTCGACGCGGCCAGAATCCTCGAGGTCGCGGTGACGAGCCGCACGATCGAGGGAGACACGGTCGCAATGACCGGACTGCCCGTCCACGCGGTCGAGACGTACCTCGCCAGACTGACGGAAGCCGGCTTTACGGTCGCGATCGCCGAATATCTCGGATCGGACGACGCCGAAGTCGTCCGGGTGATCACGCCGGAAGCGTCTGTCGATGACGCGTTCGACGTCGACACCGCCGACGCGAGCGAGCCCGCCAACCTTACCGCCTGACCGCAACCCGCACCGCAACGTACGCTGTCGGCACCGTCGGCGGCGTGCGTTTGCGCGCGCCCATGAGGAGCAATCCCGTGAAGACAGACATTGCACAAACCATCACCGCAACCATCCTCGAAAAGCTCGAGGCGGGCACCAAGCCCTGGGTTCAGCCCTGGACCGGCTGCCCGCAACGCCGCCCTTTGCGCCACTGCGGCACCGCCTACCGCGGCATCAACACCGTCGTCCTCTGGATGGAAGCGCAGGCCCGCGGCTACGCATCGCCCTATTGGATGACCTACAGGCAGGCCGAGGCGA
>JAYTAR010000446.1:0-6801 GCA_043737455.1 Sphingomonadales bacterium
CCCCAGCCGTTGCCCGCGAAGTCGAGCGCGACGCCGTGCTCCAGCACGAGCGGCCCGGTGTCGCGCAGCCAGATATCGTAGAAGGGAAGCAGGTCTATCGTGGCGCCGGGCGACAGCGCACGCGCGCGATCGGCGGCACGCGGCGTTGCGCACACCAGGTGCACGGCTTCGCCCTTGCCGCCGGCGTGCACGGCGTCGGCGAACGCGGCAACCTGTGCCTGCGCACCCTCGAGATCGTCCAGCCACAGCGCATCGTCGCTGGGGAAGCCGATCCAAACCGCGCGATGCGGCGACCATTCGGGGGGGAAGTGTGACATGAGCCTGCCCCTAGCAGCCCTGGCTAGCGTGACAAATTGTGCGATGAATCGCTTTGCCGGACCTGGCGATGCCCGTTGAAGATCGCTTGCCCGGCAACGTGTTATCGTCGAACGTGCCGGCAAATCCGGGGAGGAAAACAATGTTGCCGATGAAGCAAGCGTGGCGGTCGGGCGCACTGGCAGTCGCGGTCACCGCGGTCGCTGCCCAAGCCACGACGCCGTCACCGCTAACGCCCGCGAAAATGATTGGTGCCCGCGAACAGATTTTACGGGCAAGCTTGTCGCGGAGCGGGCGCCGCATCGCCTTCGTCACCGCCGCCGCCGATCGTGGAGCGATCGTGCAGGTCGTCGATCTTAACGCAGGCGCCGTGCCCAAGACGGTGCTGTCGAGCGACGGGCGCCCGTATCGACTGCAATCGTGCACCTGGGCCACCGACCAGCGCCTCGTTTGCGGCATCTACCTCATCACCACCGTCGACGGTGATCGGCTCGATTTCACGCGGATCGTCGCGCTCGATGCCGACGGTGGTGATGCCAAAGTGTTGAGCGCGCGGTCAAGTGACCGTGCACTGGGCATCGCGCAAGGCGGCGGCAACATCATCGATTGGTCGGGTTCGGCCGACAGCGGCAGCGTGCTGATGACGCGCGAGTTTATACCTGAAAGTGAGACCGGCACGCGGCTGGCCAACAGTTCGGTGGGATTAGGCGTCGAACGCGTCGACACCAAGACGATGCGCCGCACGCGTGTCGAGGCCGCGCGCTTTGGCGCGAGCGAGTATATCACCGACGGACTGGGTCGCACGCGCGTCATGGGTCTGCGCCCCCGCGTATCGAACGGCTATGTCGCGCCGCGCACGATCTACCAATATCGCCGCGCGGACAGTCAGAGCTGGGAGGCGCTGTCGAGCGTCGACGACAATGCGGGCAAGGCGAGTGGGTTCGAACCCTATGCCGTCGATCCGGCGCTCAACATTGCTTATGGCTTCGAGCCGATCGGTGGTCGAGCGGCGCTGGTGAGCGTCGCGCTCGATGGCAGCCTCAAGAAGTCGACGGTCCTTGCGCGCGACGACGTCGATGTCGATGGGCTGATCCGGATCGGTCGCCAAAGGCGCGTCGTCGGGGCGACCTTCGTGACCGACAAGCGCCAGAGCGTGTTCTTCGATCCCGAACTGAAACGGCTGGGCGCTGCCTTGCAAAAGGCGATCCCGGGGCTGCCGCTCGTCAACTTCATCGACGCGAGCGCCGATGAGAAAAAGCTGTTGTTATGGGCGGGCAGCGACACCGACCCGGGTCGCTACATGTTGTTCGACAAGACGACGCGCAAGCTGGAAGAACTGTTACCGGTCCGCCCGCAACTCAGCGGCGTGAAGCTTGCCGAGGTGCGTCCGGTCCGCTTTCCGGCCGCAGACGGTACGACCATCCCGGGCTACCTGACGCTCCCGCCCGGCAGCGACGGCAAGAACATCGCCGCGATCGTTATGCCACATGGTGGCCCTGGCGCACGCGACGAATGGGGGTTCGACTGGCTGGCACAATTCTACGCGAACCAGGGTTTTGCGGTACTCCAGCCAAACTTCCGCGGATCGACCGGCTATGGGGACGCGTGGTTCAAGGAGAATGGCTTCAAATCATGGCGGACCGCGGTCGGCGACGTGAACGACGCGGGCCGCTGGCTGATCGCGCAAGGGATCGCCCGGCCCGAACGGCTTGCCATCGTCGGCTGGTCATATGGCGGATATGCTGCGCTGCAATCCTCGGTGCTCGACCCAAAATTATTCAAAGCAATTGTTGCCGTGGCACCAGTGACCGACCTTTCGGCGCTGCGTGAAGATGCGCGCCAATTTGTGAACTTTCGCGCCGTCGACGCCTTTATCGGCGAAGGTCCCCACGTCCGCGAAGGGTCACCCGCGCAAAACGCGGGTAAAATCACCGCCCCGGTGCTACTTTTCCATGGGAACCAGGATCGCAACGTCGCCATCACGCAATCGCGAATGATGGTCGACCGACTGAAGTCGGCGGGGGGTAAGGTCGAACTGGTCGAGTTCCGCGACCTCGACCATTATCTCGACGACTCGATCGTCCGTGCGACGCTGCTCGAGCGGTCGAGCGCGTTTCTCAAGGGTTCGCTTGGAATGTGATGCGGGCGTCGGCCGGGGCTTCAAACCCCGACCAACTCATTGCTGACAGAAGCCGACCTAACGCGCTCAGCGTTAGCGGCTGTAGAACTCGACGACCAGATTGGGCTCCATCTTCACCGGATACGGCACCTCGTCGAGGCTCGGTACGCGGGTGAACGTCACCTTTGCGGTCCCGTCAGGAACGACGTAGTCAGGGATGTCACGCTCGGGTAGGCCTTGCGCTTCCATCACCAGCGCCATCTCCTGCGCCTTGTTGCCCAATGTGATCTCGTCGCCAATGTCGCAGCGACGCGACGCGACGTTGCACTTCACGCCATTTACGCGGACGTGGCCATGGCTAACGAGCTGGCGCGCCGCGAACACCGTCGGCGCGAATTTCGCGCGATAGACGATCGCGTCGAGGCGACGTTCGAGCAGGCCGATCAGGTTTTGCGAAGTATCGCCCTTCATCCGCGATGCTTCGGTATACTGCTTCTTGAACTGCTTCTCGGTGACTTCGCCGTAATAGCCCTTCAGCTTCTGCTTGGCCTTCAGCTGGATGCCATAATCGCTGACCTTGTTTTTGCGACGCTGGCCATGCTGCCCGGGGCCATATTCCCGCTTGTTGACGGGCGATTTCGGCCGGCCCCAGATATTCTCGCCCATACGGCGATCGAGCTTGTGCTTGGCGCTCAGGCGCTTTGACATGATAATCTCTCTTTCAATTGCGTCGTTTCGTGTGCCTGACCTCCCCGGAAGGGACGACACGGCGGTTCCGGGTCCGCGCTACTTCAGCTTATGGGCTGGGCAGGACCACCGCTTCACCGGAGTGCGGGGTCAATTGCGAAGCGCGCGTTCTAGATCATCGGCAGTTGAAGTCAAGCCGCAGAGCCTTATGGCGGCGCGATGATCGACCCCGAAGCCTGCTCGACGATGACCCAAGTGCGTGCCGGCGTCGACGAGACTGACCGCGCTTTGTCGCGGCTACTCGCGCGACGCTTCGCGTTCATGGACGCCGCCGCGCGGATCAAGGCCGACCGTGGCGAGGTGCGAGACGAGGCACGCAAGGCCGCAGTCGTCGCCAACATTCGTGCGCATGCCGCAACCGATGGCTGGCCCCCCGCCGTGGCCGAACGATTGTGGGAGGCGCTGGTCGAAGCGTCGATTGCCTATGAGTTCGAGCGCTTCGACCTCAAGGTTTCGGCCGCGGATTGACGAGCGCGGCGACCACTCCGCGCATCGTGCGTATTTCAGGCGTGCTCCAACTGGCCTTCGTCAGCAGCGAACGGAGCATGCGCTTCGTCGTTGGCACCTTGTCGGGCGGAAAATAGAAGCCCGCGCGGTCGAGCGCCGCGTCGAGTTGGACCACCAGTCCTTCAAGCTCGTCGTGTGGCGCCGGCGGGTCGAGCGTCACGAGCGGAGGCTGCGCGAGTGATTGGTGCTTCGACCATTCATAGGCGACGAGGATCACCGCCTGCGCGAGATTCAGCGAGCCGAACTCGGGGTTGATCGGTACCGTCACGATCGTGCGTGCGAGTGCCACGTCGTCGGTTTCCAGCCCGGCACGTTCAGGGCCGAACAGGATCGCGCTGGTTTGCGGATCGGCGTGGATCGCCTGCGCGGCAGCGGCTGGCGTGACGACCGGCTTGGCCACCCCGCGCTTGCGAACCGTCGTGGCATAGACGTGCGAGCAATCGGCGACCGCTTGCGCGACGCTGTCGAACAAGCGGGCGTCGCGAATGACGCTATCGGCGCCCGCTGCGGCGGGTCCTGCATCGGGGTTCGGCCAGCCGTCGCGCGGGCTCACCAGGCGCAGGTCGGTCAAGCCGAAATTAAGCATGGCGCGCGCGGCCTTGCCGATGTTCTCTGCCAGTTGCGGTCGCACGAGGATGATCGCGGGGGGTGGGGGGATACTCTCTCCTCTCGCTTCGCTCGATATAGCCCCTCGCTGCGCTCGGGGAAGAGAGTTCATCCCCGAGCGAAGCGAGGGGCTATGTCGAGCGTCAGCGAGACTTCGGCGCTCGGCGCGTTCGCCGGGAGGCGCTGAGAAAGCACGCAACCGGTCATCGTTACCCTCGATCAACGCTTCCTTCTTGATGCGCGACCAGTCCTTGACACGGCGCTCAGCTTCCATCGCTTGCGCCCGCTCCGAGAACGCCTCGCTCCAGACCAATTCGAGCGGTCGCCGCGTGAAGGTAAAGCCACGCACTGCACCCAACTGATGCTCGTGCACCCGTCCCTCGAGATCGCTGGTTTGCCCGACATAATATTTCCCATCCGCACATCGCAGCATGTACGCCCAGAACGTCGACTCACTCACTCGTCACTGCCGCCGAGACTTCCCGCAAAAGCCTCGAAATCCCGTGCTTCCGCAAAATCTTTATAGACGCTCGCAAACCGGATGTAGGCGACGCTGTCGAGCGCCTTGAGCCCCTCCATCACTAGCGCGCCGATGTCGGCGGTAGGAATCTCACTCTCGCCGATCGTTTCCAATTGTCGTTGAATGCTTGAAATCATCCGATCGATTCGCACCGGATCGATCGCGCGTTTGCGGCAGGCCACCGCGACCGAGCGTGCCAGCTTGTCGCGGTCAAACGGCTCGCGCCGCCCTCCGCTTTTCGTGACCCACAACTCGCGCAATTGAACGCGCTCGAATGTGGTGAAGCGCGCTCCACATCCCTCGCACTGCCGTCGTCGCCGGATCGCGGCACCGTCGTCGGTCGGGCGCGAGTCCTTTACCTGGCTGTCATCATGTACGCAAAAGGGGCAGCGCAAGCGGTCAGTCCCGGTAGATCGGGAACCGCTCACACAGCGCGCGGACACGCGTGCGCACCTGCGCTTCGACCTCGGCGTCGCCGTGCTCGCCCTTCGCGCGCAGACCTTCGAGCACGTCGGCGATCATGTCGCCGATATCGCGAAATTCTTGCAACCCGAAGCCACGCGTCGTGCCCGCCGGCGAGCCGACCCGGATACCGCTGGTCTTGACCGGGGGCAGCGGGTCGAACGGAATGCCGTTCTTGTTACATGTGATGCCCGCCCGTTCGAGCGCCTCGTCGGCGTCGCGACCCGTCACACCGAGCGGCGTCAGGTCGACGAGCGCCAGATGCGTGTCGGTTCCACCGGAAACGAGGGCGGCACCGCGCTCATTCAATCGGGCGGCCAGCGCCTTGGCATTGGCGACGATCGCCGCGGAGTAGGTCTTGAAGTCGGGCTGGAGCGCCTCGCCGAACGCAACCGCCTTTGCCGCGATGACGTGCATCAACGGTCCGCCCTGCAGCCCGGGGAATACTGCCGAGTTCAGCTTTTTGGCCAGTGCCTCGTCGTTCGTCAGGATCATGCCGCCGCGCGGGCCGCGCAAAGTCTTGTGCGTCGTTGTCGTGACGATATGAGCATGCGGGAACGGGCTGGGGTGGACGCCGCCCGCGACCAGCCCGGCGAAATGCGCCATGTCGACGAGGAAGATCGCGCCAACGGTGTCGGCAATTGCGCGGAAACGGGCGAAATCGATCTGCCGGGGGTAAGCACTGCCGCCCGCGATGATCAGCTTGGGCTTGTGCTCGATCGCCAACGCCTCGACCTGCGCGAAGTCGATCAAATGATCGTCGGCGTTGACGCCATATTGAACCGCGTTGAACCATTTGCCCGACTGGGCCGCGCGCGCGCCGTGCGTCAGGTGTCCGCCGGCGTCCAGGCTCATGCCCAGGATGGTCTCGCCTGGCTTCACCAGCGCGAGCATCACCGCGCCGTTCGCCTGCGCGCCCGAATGCGGCTGGACGTTGGCGAAGTCGCATCCGAACAGCGCCTTGGCGCGCTCGATCGCCAGCGTCTCGACCGCGTCCGATGGCGCGCAGCCCTGATAATAGCGTTTGCCTGGATACCCTTCGGCATACTTATTGGTGAAAACCGATCCTTGCGCCTCGAGGACGGCGCGCGAAACGATGTTCTCGCTGGCGATCAGCTCGATCTGATGCTGCTGCCGGTCGAGCTCGCGCGCGACGGCGGAAAAGACCTGCGGATCGGCATCGGTCAGGTCGCGCGTGAAAAAGCCGTCGGGCTGGACGTCGCGCAAGTCGCGCGCGCGGAGGGGCTGGCTGCTCATGCAATTTCCTTCGTAAAGGCTGGATGGGAGAGCTTGAGGACGCGCGCGGCATGGCGGTCACCCGCGAACGGTGTCGACAGGAACGCGGCAAGCACATCCTTGGCGAGATCGGGACCGATCAGCCGCGCGCCGAGCGCGATGACATTCGCGTCATTATGCTGGCGCGCGAGCCGTGCCGACAACGTGTCGCTGACGAGCGCGCACCGCGCGGCGGCGTTGCGATTGACGGCGATCGAAATGCCGATGCCCGAGCCGCAGATCGCGACGC
>JAYTAR010000447.1:0-2736 GCA_043737455.1 Sphingomonadales bacterium
GCGCGCGCGGCACGGCTGAACTGGCGCGCGGCCGATGCGATGTGGCACGCCGCGGGCGATACCGCGACCGACCTCAACCATTATTCGAAGCGTGCGATCCTGGGCGGCGTCTATGCCGCGACGGTGCTGGCGATGCTCGGCGACGATACCGAGGGACGTACCGACACCCGCGAATTCCTGGCGCGGCGGATCGAGGGCATCATGCGCTTCGAAAAGTTCAAGAGCCGCTTTGGCAAGCGCGAAGGGTTCGACCTCGCGCGCTTCATCGGTCGGCTGCGCTACCCGGCGGCCTAGGCTCCGGGTTCAGTTGCAGCAGTTAGTGACGCTTGCGGCGATGAGGGTTGCCGAGAGGTACTTGGCGGCGAGTTTGTGGTTGAACTTCGACCCGTCAACCTGCCGCGCTCCTCGACGCCTTTTGGGCAGCGACGGCTCAATCGCCACCCACAGCCGCTCGTCCAACGAAAACAGGTGCTTGCTCATCCAAGGCTCCGTCCAATACCCTTGAACCAGCAATCTCCCGATCGTGCCACACCTTATTGGGCACGGAGCCTGAAGCGCAGTCCGTCAGCATTGCCAATGCCGATCCACTTTTATTTATGTCTTGTTGCCACATCCTCAGCACCCGTCGTTGTAGTCACGGCGACGACGCAACGATCATGGCCGCGTCGTCCATCCTCGTCGTTGACTCGGCCGTGCAAGCCTTGACCCTTGTCGCACTTTCCTCCAACGGCGCGCGCTCGGTCGCGGGCGTCAAGTCAGGGAGCTGCAAACAATGAAGCAGATTGAGCGCAGGATGCTGGACGCCCTGAAGCGCGGGCGCGACCAATACGGCGTCGTTGCCGTCAAGGCCGAGTTCGAAGCGGAAGGCACGCGCCCCGACGAGTTTCTTCGTCTGCTTGAGATGGCGCACCGCGCCGATTTGAAGGTCGCGCTGAAAATCGGCGGTTGCGAAGCGGTATCGGACCTTTTGTCGAGCCGCCTCTACGGCGTCAGCTATATCATCGCGCCGATGATCGAGACTGCCTATGCGCTGAGTAAATTCGTCGATGCCAAGAACAAGACGCATAGCGATGGTGATCACGCTACCGAGTTTCTTTTCAACCTCGAGACCGAGACGACGTTGCGAAATCTCGACGAAATGGTCGAAGGTTCAAAGGGCAACGTCGACGGGATTGTGTTTGGCCGGGTCGACTTCACGCTTTCGCGGGGCATGCCGCGCGGTGACGTCAATCATCCCAGCATTACCGAAGCGGTCATGCAGGTCGCGCACGCCTGTGCCGCGAACGATCTCGAGCTGGTGGTCGGCGGTTCGGTGTCGGTTGACGCGATTTCGGCTTTGCGCGAATTCCGCAAAGTCCGTCTCGACCGGTTCGAGACGCGCAAGATCATCTTCGACGGCGCGGCGGTCGACACCGACGCGATCATCGACGGTATCGGCAATGCCGTCGACTTCGAACTCGACTGGTTGCGCAGCAAGCGCGACTATTACACTGCGATCGCCAATGAGGATGCGTCGCGCATCACCATGATGGAAAAGCGCGCAGGCCAGGCGACCGGCGGGGCGTGACTTCGGTCGCTCGGGTGACGCCCGAGGCAGCTACGCCGCGACGGCAACCGCGGCTCTTGCTGTTCGGTGCCTCGGGGGCAATCGGCGCTCGCATCGCGGAGATTGCGAGCGGCGATGGCTGGCACCTGACCCGCGTCGCGCGCAGCGCGCGCCCGGATCCGACCGGTTGGTTGGTCTACGATGCGCTGAAGGACAGCGGCGACTGCTTTGCGCCGCTCGATGCCTTCGACGCCGTCTGCTTTGCTCATGGTGCGAATTACAATGATTCGCTCGCCGACTTTGATGCCGAGCGTCACCGCGCGCTCTACGATGCCAATTGCCTGTCGATCATGAGTGCGCTGTCCGCGCTGCTTGCGGTCGACAAGCTTGCGAAGCGAGGCGCGCGGCTCGTCATCGTCAGCTCGATCTGGCAGGAACGCGCGCGCACCAATAAATTTTCATACACGGTGACGAAGGCTGCGGTCGGCGGGTTGGTTCGTGCCGCGGCGGTCGATCTCGGCGAGGCTGGGCATCTCGTCAATGGTGTGCTGCCCGGCGTGCTCGACACGCCGATGACGCGTGCGAATCTTTCCGCGGATCAGATCGCCGTGGTGGAGGGAAAGACGACGCATCGTCGCCTTCCCGATCTCGATGCGCTCGCGCATCTCGTGCTGTTTCTTTGCTCCGACCGCAACACGAGCATTACAGGCGAGTCAATTGCTGTCGATCTGGGAATGAGCAATGCACAGCTTCTCTGACGTCACCGACTTCGCCATCAAGACCTCGACCGGCGGTTATCCGGTCGAGGTCGGCGTCGGCGGCCTCGACCGGACCTTGCGCGAAACCGGCGAGCGCGTCTGGATCGTCGATTCATATTTTGCCGATCGCTTCGCCGATCTGGGCATCGATGCCGTAATGATCGAGGCCGAGGAGCCGACAAAATCGCTCGATCGCATGACCGAAATAATCGTCGCGTTGCGTGAACGGGGGGTTTCGCGCAAAACACAACTGGTCGCCGTTGGCGGTGGCGTGACGCAAGACGTCGCTGCTTTCGTTTCGGCCATCTACATGCGCGGTGTCGAGTATCTCTATCTGCCGACCACGCTGCTCAGCATGGCCGACAGCTGCATCGGCGGGAAATCGTCGATCAACGTCGGCAAGTATAAGAACATCGTCGGCACCGTGGAGCC
>JAYTAR010000448.1:0-2736 GCA_043737455.1 Sphingomonadales bacterium
TGGAGAATCGCGAGGCGATGATCCGCCTGTGCCCCGAATTGTTCCGGCAATACCGTGTCGCGCATGTCGACAGCTATGGCGACACCTTGCTCGCGACGCTGCGCTCGGTCGCACCGCCGAGCGCGGGCAGTGACCCGGTCTGCGTCATCCTTACCCCTGGCCGGTTCAATTCGGCCTATTACGAGCATAGTTTTCTTGCCGATACGCTCGGCATCGAACTGGTCGAGGCGGCCGACCTCGAGGTCGACGACGATTTCGTCTGGATGCGCACGATCACCGGCCGCGTCCGCGTCGACGTCATCTATCGCCGGATCGACGATGATTTCATCGACCCCTTGGTTTTCCGGCCCGATTCGATGCTCGGCGTGCCGGGGCTGATCGCCGCCTATCGTGCCGGGCGCGTCGCGCTCGTCAATGCGCCGGGCACCGGCATCGCCGACGACAAAGCAATCTACAGCTACATGCCCGAAATCGTCCGCTATTATTCGGGGGGCGAGCCGCTGCTGCCCAACGTCGAGACCTGGCGATGCCGCGAGCCCAAAGCGCTCGCTTATGTGCTCGAACGACTTCCCGAACTGGTGGTCAAGCTTGTCGACGGTTCGGGCGGCTATGGCATGCTCGTCGGGCCGACCGCGAGCCATGCCGAGATCGAGACGTTCCGCGCGGCACTGATCGCCGAGCCGCATCGCTACATCGCGCAACCCACGCTCGCGCTGTCGACGGTGCCGACGCTGGTCGCGGCGGGCGTCGCCCCGCGCCACGTCGATTTTCGCCCGTTCGCACTGTCGGGGGCGAGCGGCGTGAAGGTCATTCCTGGTGGTCTGACGCGGGTCGCGCTGCGCGAAGGGTCGCTGGTGGTGAATTCGTCGCAGGGGGGCGGCACAAAGGATTCGTTCGTGCTGACCGATGAGGGGGATGTCGCATGATCGCATGTTTGGGGAGGAAGATCAGCGTGCTTCTGCACTCATGCTGAGCCGCACTGCCGCCTCGCTCTATTGGATGGGCCGATACGTCGAGCGTGCCGAATTCACCGCGCGCCTCGTCGAAGCGACCGTCCGGCTCGATGCTTTGTCGTCGCGCCCGGCCGGCGAAGCGGCATGGTTGAGTGCGCTGTCGGTGATCGACGCCGACGTCGCCTTTCGTAAGACCGGCCAGAAAGTGACCCCCAAGAACGTCGCGCGGTTCCTGACGCTGTCGACCGCGCATCCGGGATCGGTCGTCGCGTGCCTCGATGCTGCGCGCGGCAATGCCAAGGCGGTACGCACCGCGCTGACCCGCGACGCCTGGGCCGCGATCAACCGCGCGTGGCTGTTGTTCGACGGGCGCACCACGCCCGGCGACACGCAGGCGACGCTCGCGCTCGTCGATCGCGCACAAACCGAAACGCGTGGGTTCGAAGGCGCGCTCGGCCGCATGCTGCGCAACCCTGCATCCTGGTTCATTCGCCTGGGCGCGACGGTCGAGCGCGCCGACAACACCGCGCGGCTGCTCGACGTCAAATATCATATCCTGCTACCCGAGGGCGAGCGCGTCGGCGGTGCGGTTGACCGCGACCAGTGGACGACGATCCTGCAGACGATGTCGGCGGTAAACGCCTATCGCTGGCTCTACCGTGAAGGACTGAATGCGCGCGCGGTTGCCGAGCTGCTCGTGCTGCGTCGCGAGCTGCCGCGTTCGCTTGCGGCGAGTGCCGAGGAAGTCGTGCTGCACCTGAACCAACTCGGCAAGCAGACCGGCTTTCAGGGTGAAGCCGACCGGCTCGCTCGGTTGCGGCATGCGCGGCTCGGTGAAACGCGTATCGATACCGTCATCGCCAGCGGACTGCACGAATATGTCGAGGACTTTCTGGAAGAAAACGCAGCCTTGAACCGGGCAATCTCACGTCAATTCAGGTTCGTCTAGGTGCGGCTCAGCATCGATCATCACACGCGCTACCGCTTCAGCGAGCCCCAGGCGCGCGTCGTGCAGCGGTTGCGGGTCACGCCAGGCGACTATGCCGCGCAGACCGTTATCGACTGGCGGATCGACGTCGATTGCGATGCCCGGCTGCGCACCGGCACCGACGGCTATGGCAATGTGACGACGATGCTCTACGTCGATGGCCCCATCGAGCATTTCGAACTGACGGTGCGCGGCGAGGTGCTGACCGACGACCAGGCCGGCATCGTGCGCGGGGTGGCCGAGCCGCTGCCGCCGCTGTTCTTCACGCGCTCCTCACCCGCGACCGCGCCCTGCGACATAATCCGTGCCTTTGCGCGCAGCGTCGGGGCCAGCGATCCGCTCGAGCGCGCGCACGCACTCAACGGGCTCATCGGCGGCGCGGTGCGAATCCATGCCGGGCGCGGGCCGGTGGGTCGCACGCCTGGCGAAATCCTGGCCAGCGGAACCGCGACCAGCCGCGACGCCGCGCACCTGCTGATCGCCGCCGCACGCGCGGCCGGCTTTCCGGCGCGTATCGTCAGCGGCCACAGTCTCCACGGTCCCGACCGCGGCCATCGCCGATCGGCGCATTACTGGGCGGAAGTCTATGTCGACCGGCTCGGCTGGGTTGGGCTCGACCCCGCATCGGGACTCAGTCCCGACGAAAGCACAGTGCGCGTCGCGGTCGGGCTCGACGCCTGGGACGCCACGCCGGTATCGGGAACGCGGCGTGGCGGCGGAATCGAGGAACTCGACGTCGACGTGCGCGTCGGTACCGCCGGAGGACAGCAATGACCTATTGCGTGGGTATACTGG
>JAYTAR010000449.1:0-2730 GCA_043737455.1 Sphingomonadales bacterium
GAGCGCCACGGCCTGGGTGAGTATTACACGCCCGACTGGCTCGCAGCGAAGATCGTGCGCCACGCCGTCGACCGTCCGACCGAGCAGCGCGTCCTCGACCCGGCGTGCGGTTCGGGCACTTTCCTGTTTCACGCCGTACGCCGGTTCCTGGCCGAGGCCGAGGCGGGCGGGATGGACGCGACCCGGCGCGCGGCGGAGGTGTGCGACTATGTCATGGGCACCGACATTCACCCGGTCGCGGTCATCATCGCGCGCGTCACCTATCTGCTGGCGCTCGCCCCGGCGCTGGCACAGCGGGTCGGCGAATTGTCGGTGCCGGTCTATCTCGGCGACGCGATGCAGCTGTCGATCAGCCAGGTGATCGGCGGCAAGGAACTGGTCATCCAGGTGCCGCCGCCGCCCGCAGGTGGAGGGTCAAAGGAGCGTCTGGGCTTCCCCGAGACCTTCTGCCGCGATCCGGCGCTGTTCGACAAAGCGATCGACGCGATGCGCGCCGGTTCGCTGGCAAGCCGTACGCGCGCGCAGATCGAGACCGAACTGACCCGCCGCACCGAACAGCATTACAAGCGTGACATCAATGCCGAGGAAGTCGTGGCGATCAGCGATCTCGGTACGACTTACGAGACGTTCCACAAGCTGCGGCTGGAGGGGCGCGATACCATCTGGACCTATGTCGCGCGCAATCTGTCGCGCCCGCTCGCGCTGGCATCGGGCGGCGGCTGGGCGAACGTGCTCGTCGGCAATCCGCCGTGGGTGGCGTACCGGCATATGTCGGCGGATTTACAGAAAAGGTTCAAAGCGCTGGCCGACAGCGAGGGCGTTTATGTCGGTGGCAAGTTCGCGACGCAGAATGATCTCTGCGGGCTGTTCACGGTGCGCGCCTCGCATCTTTACCTGCGGCCGTCGGGACGCATCGCATTTGTCCTGCCGCTCGCGACGTTGACGCGCGGACAGTTCGACAAATTTCGGCGCGGGCGCTTCACCAGCTACAACATCGCCTGGGACGAGGCATGGACAATGGACGACGGGGTGACGCCGCTGTTCCCGGTGCCGAGTTGCGCGCTGTTCGGTCGCAAGCGCGCGATCGCCAAGCCCACGCCCGACACGGTGCGCGCTTTTGCCGGTTCGTTGCCGCTGCGCGACGCGCCTGAGGAGGTTGCCGATAAGCGGCTGACGGTGAGCGAGGGCGCGATTGCGCCGCAGGCCGGGACGTTTCAGGGCGGCTCGCCGTATCGGGAAGCATTCCGCAATGGCGCATTCCTATCACCAACCATGCTTGTGTACGTTGAGCGTAAAGCTCTCGGTCGACTTGGCGCAAATCCCAGTGCGCCCATGGTGGTCAGTCGGCGCTCATCATTAGAAAAGGAGCCATGGAAATCGCTTCCAGCTATTGAGTCGCCGGTAGAGGCCGATTTTGTTCGTCCGATTGTAAAAGGCGAGAGCATCCTTCCGTGGAGGGTTTTTGCGCCCTTCGAAGGCGTTATCCCGGTCGCGCCTTCTGGTGCAGTGCTTGATGCGGCATCAGCTCGCGAGCGGGGTTATGAGCGCTTGGCACAATGGCTCGAAGCTGCGGAATCCACATGGACGGCGCATCGCTCGGACTCGACCTTGTCAACATTAAAGGAACAATTCGACTTCTTTGGAAAGCTGTCCTCACAGTTTCCAATTCGGGCAGTGTGAGTTGCATTTGCAAAGGCGGGTAGTCTGCCCGCCGCTTGCCTCGTGCGGGACGCAACAGCCGTGATCGATACTAGCTTGTACTGGATGGAGCCCTCAAGCAACGGCGAAGCTACTTATTTAACAGCCGTCCTGAACAGCGAAACCGCGCGCTCTCGTGCAGCACGTTTTCAGGCGCGCGGCCAATTTGGTGCCCGCCACTTCGACAAGGTAATGTTCAACCTGCCCATCCCGACCTTCAATGCGAAGCTGAAGCTGCACCGCGACCTCGCGGCGGCGGATGCGGAGGCAGAGACCACGGCCGCAGGAGTCGAGCTCGTCGAAGGTGAGAAATTCCAGCGCGCGCGCAAACGGGTGCGCGACGCGCTGATCGCGGACGGCATCGCGACCGACATCGAAAAACTGGTGGAAAAGCTGCTCGGTCCGGCTTGACCGCACGCGCGCAGTCAGGACAATGGCGGTGATGGCGCGTGTTTCTGGAATGGACGACCTGTTCGGTGACCAACCGGCGACCGCTTTCGCTGCGGGGACGGACCTACCCGCGCCTGCACCTTATAACGGCGTCCAACCCGGCTACTCCGAATCATTCGGCGAATATTGCGCGTATCGCCTCCCGGTCGGAGGCCACACGGTTGAGACGATCCGTGACACCCTGTTGGACATGCTACGCGAAGCGCGCGCTGCCGAGGCCATGACATGGCGGCCACGCAAGCTTCGGTCCTACACCGCCATGTTCCCCTACATGGCCGAATGGTTGAAGGGTGGCGAGGGTGATCAGCTGATGCTCGAGTTCAAGGCGGAGATGGACCGGCTGGCCGCACCGATCGAGCAGGTCGCGCCGAACTGGCAACGCATCTGGGGGCTGGCTGCCTGAAGCTGACCGCGGCGCCACCCGCTGTCCTACACCCCCGCCTTCGTGCAGCATCACCAGCGCAGCGTTCGCTGCCGCTCTTTCACTTCGTCGACTTGGCCAACCGAACCATGCAAAAATCCACCGAGCACAAATGGTCGCGCACCCTGCGAAGTGTGTGAAGTGAACGCACGCAAAACCGC
>JAYTAR010000450.1:0-6769 GCA_043737455.1 Sphingomonadales bacterium
GCCGCGGTCGAAACTGCGTCGAAGCCTACATAAGCAAAGAAAATCGAAGCGGCCGCCGCCGAAACGCCACCAAAGCCGAGCGGCGAGAAGGGCTCGAAATTGGCCATGTTCATGACCGGCACCGCCAGGACGATGAACAACGACAGCGCCGCGACCTTGACCGCGACCAGCACGGCGTTGACCGAGGCGCTTTCGCGCGTGCCGATGACCAGCAGCCAGGTCACGAGGCCCGCGATTCCCATCGCCGGCAGGTTGATCGAGCCCCCGTCGAACGGCCCGCGCACCAGCGTGTCGGGAATATCGATACCCGCCGCATTCTCGATCAATCCGACGACATAGCCCGACCAGCCGACCGCCACCGCACCTGCCGCGACGGCATATTCCAGGATCAGCGCCCAGCCGACCATCCACGCGATCAATTCGCCCATCACGGCATAGCTATAGGTGTAGGCCGAGCCCGAAACCGGCACCATCGCCGCCATTTCCGCATAGCACAGCGCCGCCACCGCGCAGACGATGCCGGCGATGATGAACGCCAGCATCATGCCGGGGCCTGCCTTTTGCGCCGCCTCTGCCGTCAGCACGAAGATACCGGTCCCGATCACCGCGCCGATCCCCAGCATCGTCAATTGGAACGCGCCCAAGGACCGCGTGAGCGATTTCTTTTCCGCCGTGGCGAGAATGGCGTCGAGCGACTTGACGCGACCAAAGATCATGCAGGCTTCCCTTTAGGCTTTTCGTTGCACCCAAGCCTAACCGCTAATCGCCGCAGTGCAACCGGCTTCAACGCACCAGCATCGGCCCCAGCGGACGCTTGCCAAAGACATGGACGTGGAGGTGCGCTATTTCCTGACCGCCGTCGCGCCCGACGTTGGCGAGCAGCCGGTACCCGTCCTCAACCAGCCCTGCCACGCGCGCGACCGCGCCGACCGCGCGGACGAAGCCGCCGATCTCGGCATCGCTCGCGCGCGCGCTGAAATCATCCCAACTGACGTACGGACGCTTGGGCACGACCAGGACATGAAAGGGTGCTTGCGGCGCGATATCGTCGAATGCGAGCGCGTGATCGTCTTCGTATATGCGCGTCGCGGGGATCTCGCCACGCAGGATGCGCGCGATGATATTGGTGTCGTCATAAGGCTGCGTGGCGTCGATCGGCATCGCTTCAGTCCCTGGCGTGAGTGTCGATCGCGGCCAGCAGCGCGATCGTGGCGCGGCTCCAGGCTCCGCGTGTCGCGACCGGTTCACCGTGAACGACCGCATCACGAAACGCGGTCAGCTGGCCGACATAAGTATCGCCGCTGAACTGCGCTTCTTCCGTCGTGCCATCTACCGTCAGCGCGAAGCGATGGCCACGCTGCGGCACCATCGGATTGGTGATCGCGAGCTGCCCGCGCGTGCCCGCGACGGTCAGCGTCGCGGCGAAATCGGCATCCATCGCGCAGGCCAGCCGCGCGGTGGCGCCGCCGGGAGCTACGAGATGCGCCTCGGTCGCGATATCGGCACCGCCCGCATGCCGACGCTGCGTCGTGCGCGCGACGTGCCAGTCGGTACCCAGCACCGAACGAATCCAGTGCGCGGGATAGGTCCCGAGATCCCACAACGCACCGCCACCGACACCATGGTCATAGCGCAGCTCGTGCCCGGTGTCGGCGACGGGCGCGTCGAAATGCGCGTCGATGTGACGAATGTCGCCAAGCACGCCCGACGCCGCGACCGCGCGCATCCGTTCGCTGAGCGGATGCCAGTGCGAATGCTGCGCCTCCATGAGCAATTTGCCCGACCGCGCCTCGGCGGCAAGCATCGCGTCGACATCGGCGAGCGTTAGCGCGAACGGCTTCTCGCATAGCACCGGCTTGCCCGCGTCGAGCGCAGCGATCGACCAGCGCGCGTGAAGGCTGGGGGGCAGCGCGTTGTAGATGGCATCGACCGCAGGATCGGCGATCAGCGCGGCGTAATCGTCGCACACCTGCGCGATGCCGTGCTCGTCGGCATAGGCGCGCGCGCGCGCCGGATCGCGCGCGGCGACGGCCTGGACCATGACCCCTTCGACGGTGCGCGCGGGCGCGATCAGTGCATAGATCGCGACGCGCGCGGCACCAAGGATGCCGATCCGCAAATTCATGTGCGCGCGGCCTTTTCGACGATCCCCGACACCCCCTCGCGCCGGGCCAGCTCGGCGAGCACGTCGGCAAACGCGACGCCGCGGACGTCGAGTAGCACGAGCAAGTGAAAGATCAGGTCGGCGGCCTCGGCCGTCAGCGCAGCGGCATCGCCCGACAATGCGGCAACGATCGTCTCGATCGCCTCCTCGCCCAGCTTGCGCGCGGCGAGCGGAGCACCGCCGTGATGAAGCTTGGCGACATAGGACGCGCCCGGATCGGCGTCACGCCGCGCGGCTATGGTCGCGGCCAACGAAGTCAGCGTGTCGGTCACCGCGCCGTTAAACGGCTGGCACCGCTTGGGGTCAAGCCTCGTCGTCGGCCTCGCCGCGCGGTAATGGTCGCCGCGATGCGTGCCGCCCGATCAGGAGCCCCGCAACCGCGAGTACGAACAATGCGGCGTCGCCCGGTTCGGAAATGGCGATGCTATCACCGTTCGCGAGCGCGGGCGCGGCGATCAGCGCGAGGAACAGGACGACAAAGCGGATCAAGCGAACACGACTCCAACAACGGCGCGGCCGCAATAGGCGCGACCGATGCGGTGCGATACCTTTGATCGTGCTTGACCGGTCGCATTTCGGGACGGCTCAACGGCTCCGTACCGCGAGCCCTGCCGCCGCAAGCGCGGCGTGCGCATCGGCGATCGTGGCCTGGCCGAAATGAAAAATCGACGCGGCAAGCACCGCATCGGCATGCCCTACGATTATCCCTGCGACGAGATCATCGAGCGAGCCGACGCCGCCGCTCGCGATCACGGGCACCGCGACTGCGTCGGCGATCGCACGCGTCAGCGCGAGATCATAGCCGTGCTTGGTGCCGTCGCGGTCCATCGACGTGACGAGCAGTTCACCCGCGCCGAGCTCGGCAAGCCGCACCGCGTGCGCGACCGCGTCGATGCCGGTCGCGCGCCGCCCGCCGTGCGTGAACACTTCCCAGCGATCGTCGACGCTCCCCGGAACCCGGCGCGCATCGACCGAGGCGACGACGCACTGGCTGCCGAAGCGCGCGGCGATGTCGGCGACGAGTTCGGGACGCACGACGGCGGCGGAATTGACCGCGACCTTGTCCGCGCCCGCGAGCAGCAGCGCGCGTGCGTCGTCGGCACTGCGGACGCCGCCGCCGACGGTCAGCGGCATGAAGCACACTTGCGCGGTGCGGCGCACGACGTCGAGGATGTGCCCTCGCCCCTCATGGCTCGCGCCGATGTCGAGGAAGCACAATTCGTCGGCCCCCGCCGCGTCATAGGCGCGCGCCGCTTCGACCGGATCGCCCGCATCGCGCAGGTCGACGAAATTCACGCCTTTGACGACGCGCCCGTCGGCGACATCGAGGCAGGGAATGACGCGGATGCGGACGGTCACGCCGCCGCCACCGCCAACGCTGCGGCCAAGTCGAGCCGCCCGTCGTAGAGCGCGCGGCCGGTGATGACGCCCTCGATCCCGTCCTTGGCGAACAGGCCGAGCATGCGGATGTCGCCGATGCCCGCGACTCCGCCGCTCGCGATGACGGGGATTGTCGAGGCGCGGGCGAGGTCGACGGTTGCCTGGACGTTGCAGCCCTTCAACATGCCATCGCGCCCGACGTCGGTGAACAGCAGCGCGGCCACGCCCGCATCCTCGAACCGGCGCGCCATATCGAGCACGGGCACGTCAGACACTTCGGCCCAGCCGTGCGTCGCGACAAAGCCGTCGCGCGCATCGACGCCGACCACGACGCCGCCGGGATAAGCCGCGGCGGCATCGCGGACGAGCTGCGGATTGGTGAGCGCGGCGGTGCCGATCACGATCCGCGCCACGCCGCGCGCGAACCATTGGTCGACCGCCGCGATCGTACGGATGCCGCCCCCAACCTGCACATGCCCCGGGAACGCAGCGACGATCGCCGCGACGCACTCGGCATTGACGCCAGCCCCCGCAAACGCGCCGTCGAGGTCGACCACGTGGAGATGATCGGCACCCGCTTGCCCGAACGCGAGTGCCTGCGTGACTGGATCGTCGCCATAGACCGTCGCGCGGTTCATGTCGCCCTCGGCAAGGCGGACGACTTGGCCATCCTTCAGGTCGATCGCGGGAAAAACGATCAGGGTCATGGCCGCTGCCTCCCCTCCCCCTCAAGGGGGGAGGGACAGCCTGCGGAGCAGGCAGGGAGAGGGAATTCTCCCGCCGCTACACTCCCTCTCCCTGGCGCTACGCGCCTGTCCCTCTCCCCTTCAGGGAGAGGAAAACTTACGGCCGCCACTTCAGGAACCTCTGCAACGTCGCAATGCCGTACGCCTGGCTCTTTTCAGGGTGGAACTGCACCCCCGCCAGATTGTCGCGACCGATCGCTGCCACCACGCGGCCGCCGTGCGTCGTCGTCGCAAGCACCGCGTCGCCCGCAAAGCCATAGCCGTGCAGGAAATAGGCCTCGCCCGCCTCGATCAACGTGTGCGGTTGGGTCGGTACGACGTCGTTCCAGCCCATGTGCGGGATCTTCACGCCCGGTGCGGCGGGCAGCGGGGCGACGATGCCGCGCACCCAGCCAAGCCCGGGCATCACGCCGTGTTCGTGCCCCGCGTCGGCCATCAGCTGCATCCCGACGCAGATGCCGAGAAACGGGCGCGCGCGCGCGATCACCGCTTCGTTCAGCGCGTCGATCATGCCCGGGATCGCCACCAGCGCGCCCATGCAATGCGCGAACGCACCGACGCCGGGGAGGACGATGCGCTTGGCCGCGAGCACTGCCGCCGGGTCCGCCGTCACCGCGATATCGCTCGCTCCCGCCGCCTTCAGTGCATTGTGCACCGAGTGCAGATTGCCCGCGCCATAATCGATCAGCGCCACCCCGCTCACGTCAGGCCACTCACAAGACGCCTTTGGTCGAGGGGATCATGTCCGCCTTGCGCGCGTCGATCGCCACCGCCTGACGCAATGCGCGGGCGAGCGCCTTGAACGCACTTTCGGCGATGTGATGATTGTTCGCGCCGTACAGGCAGTCGACGTGGAGCGTGAGCCCGGCGGCCTGCGCGAAGCTGTGAAACCAGTGCTCGAACAGCTCGGTGTCCATGTCGCCAAGCTTTGCGCTCGTAAAGGCCACGCGCCAGACGAGGAACGGCCGCCCCGAAATGTCGAGCGCTACCCGTGTGAGGGTCTCGTCCATCGGCGCGTGCGCTTCGCCATAACGAACGATGCCGCGCTTGTCGGCGAGCGCCTGGCGGACGCACTCGCCGATCGCGAGCGCGGTATCCTCGACGCTGTGATGCTGGTCGACGTGGAGGTCGCCGACGGTCTTCACGTCGAGATCGATCAGCGAATGCCGCGAGAGCTGCTCGAGCATGTGATCGAGGAAACCGATGCCGGTGGCGATGGCATAATTGCCACTGCCATCGAGCGCGACGCGAACGTCGATCGACGTTTCGGCCGTCGCGCGGTGAACTGTGCCAATACGCATGGCCTGCCTATAGCTCGCAACGCCCCCCGCGCAACGCGCTTCACCGCGAACCGCGCTTGACCGCTACCCGCCGGGCGTTCACCACCCGGCGCATCATGACGCAAGAACTTCCCGACAGCCTGATTCCCTATGATGATATCGTGCAGGAGGCGCTGCGCGCAGTGGTCGGGCGCGTGCTGGGGCAGATCGGCCACTCGGACATGCTGCCGGGCACGCACCATTTCTATATCACGTTCAAGACGCATGCCCCGCGCGTCGACATCCCCAAGCACCTGGTCGCACGCTTCCCCGACGAGATGACGGTCGTCCTTCAGAACAAGTTCTGGGACTTGAAAGTCCATGAGGACGCTTTTGAAGTTGGGTTGACGTTCAACGCGATCCCCGCGCGCCTTTATATCCCGTTCGCCGCGATCACCGCGTTCGTCGACCCTGCGGTCGATTTCGCACTGCACTTCCAGGTGGCGGGCGCGAGCGAAGGGCCCGCCCAGCACGAGGATGCGCACAACGACACCCCGCGCGCCGAACCCATCGAGGACGGCTCGAACGTCGTCGCGGTCGATTTCAAGCGGAAGAAATAACCAAATCTGCTCCGATCCGGATGCAATCGTAGCGCGCTTGTTTCGACGCGACATCGTGTCTGTTAGGCGATTGCGGCATGAGCGATTCGTTCGACACCACTGAATTGATTGGCGACATGGGGGAGCGTGCCCGGGCCGCTGCCGTCACGCTTGCGCGCGTGCCGAGCGCACGCAAGGCGGCGGCACTTCATGCCGCGGCGGCGGCGATCCGCGCGCACGCTGATGCCATCCTCGCCGCCAATGTCGCCGACGTTGCCGCTGCCCAGGCTGGCGGGATGTCGGGCGCGATGATCGACCGGCTGACACTCGATCGCGCACGGCTGGAAGGCATCGCCACGGCGGTCGCTGCAGTCGCCGAGCTGCGTGATCCCGTCGGCATGGTCATCGACGAGAGCATTCGCCCCAACGGGCTGAAGCTTACGCGTGTCCGCGTGCCGCTCGGCGTCGTCGGCATCGTGTTCGAGAGCCGCCCGAACGTGACGGCCGACGGCGGTGCGCTGTGCCTGAAATCGGGCAATGCCGCCATCCTGCGCGGCGGTTCGGAGGCGGTGCGCACCAACCGCGCGCTTCATGCCGCAATGGTCGAGGGCATCGTCGCGC
>JAYTAR010000451.1:0-2722 GCA_043737455.1 Sphingomonadales bacterium
TTCAGGATATTACCGTCATACTTTCCGTAAAAACCGGTGACCCGCACCGCCGCATTCTCGCTGAGCGGCGCATTGAGCACGGCGCGACCGCGGAACTCGCGGCGGTCGGCGTAACTCGCCTCGACCGACCCTTCAAAATTCTGAGTAGGCTGGCGCGTGATGATGTTGACGACGCCGGCGCTCGCGTTCTTGCCGAACAGCGTACCCTGCGGCCCGCGCAGCACCTCGATGCGGTCGATGTCGACGAGGTCGCTGAACGCCTCGCCCGCGCGGCTGTAGACGACGCCGTCGACGACGGTCGATACCGAAGGCTCGCCGGCGATCGAGAACGTCGACGTGCCGACGCCGCGCAGAAACAGCGACTGGTTGATCGCCGCGCCCGACTTCCGGAAGTTCAGCGTAGGCACAAGATATTGCGCGCTTTCGATATTGACGCCACCGCGCGCTTCGAGCGTAGCACCGCTGATGACACTGACGGCGAGCGGCACATCCTGCAGCCGCTCGGTACGCTTTTGCGCTGTCACCACGATGTCGCCCGGCGTCGCCTCTTCGGCGGCGGGAGCAGGTGTCGCGGTTTGTGCGGCAGCGGGGGCGGCGATCACGAACGCAAGCGTCGCGGCGCTCGCCAGCATCAGGGTCTTGGTCATTATCTTTCCTCCTTGCATGGGCCCGCCGGTCTCGCGCCGGTCGCGTCCCCTAATCGTCAGAATCCCAATTCACTCATCTCGACCACGCGCTTCTCACGAGCACTGATTTCGGCAGCCGTACCGATCGCTACCGCCATCAGCCCGTCGTGCGCGGTCACCTCTACGGGTGCAGCATGCGCAATGGCGCTATAGAATTTCTGGTGTTCGTAAAAGGTCGAGCCATAGTGGCTCCCCGCCGCAAGTGCCGCCGCGTCGACGCCAACGTGCGTGCGCTCGACCGCCTTTGGCTGCCGGAACCCGGTGCGCGGCGCGAACACGAGGTCGCCCGCCGGGATCAGGCAATCGAGGCGCGCGGCATCGCCGACCGCGACAATCTCTTCCTGATTCTCCGTCCCATCGGCGAACATCGACAGGTCGAGCATCGCGCGGACCCCGTTGGCGAAGTCGACCGTCGTGAAGCTGTTGTCGATGATGTCGGGGCGGCGACCGTCATACGCCTCGTCGAGATGGTTCACGTCCATCGCGCCCGAGCAATAGACGCGCACCGCCTCGCTCCGCACGATCAGGCGCATCAGGTCGAAGAAGTGACAGCATTTCTCGACCATCGTCCCGCCGGTGTTGGCGGCGAACCGGTTCCAGTCGCCGACCTTGACCAGGAACGGGAAGCGGTGCTCGCGAATGCTGACCATCTGCAGCCGCCCCACGCGCCCACCATGGACCGCGTCGATGAACGCGGCGGCGGGCGGCATGTAGCGATATTCCATCGCCGTCCAGAAAATGCCGGGCGAGTCGGCTGCGCGTTCGACGATCCAGCGCGCGTCGTCGAGCGTCGTCGCGAGTGGTTTCTCACACAGAATGTTCAGCCCCGCGTCGAACAGCGGCTCGAGCACCGCGCGGTGCGTATGGTTCGGGCTGGCGACGATCACCGCGTCGAGATCAGCACGAGCGAGCTCGTCCGCGGTCGCGAAGACCTGCGGCATGGCATCGGCACCGAGCGCGGACCTGGCCCAGCCGAGCGACGTTTCAACCGGGTCGGCCAATGCAACGATCGACGCGCCGGGCGTAATCGCGACGTTGCGGATGTGCTCGATGCCCATCATCCCCGTCCCGACAAGGCCGTAGCGCAGCGTCACTGATCGTTTCCCCCCTTCGCACCACCAGCGCATGGCCGTGGCGTCGAAATCAAATTGCAAACACCCGCGCGATGGCGAAGCGTCAGTAGCCCATCAGCTTGAGAACTTCATCCCGACTGCGCTGATCGTCGAGAAAACAGCCGAGCAGTCGCGAGGTGATCATCGACACGCCAGGGGTGCGCACGCCGCGCCCGGTCATGCAGCCATGCTGCGCCTCGATCACTACAGCGACGCCTTGCGGATGCAGGTGATCCCAGATGCACTGCGCGACCTGTGCAGTCAGTCGTTCCTGGATTTGCAACCTTCGCGAGTAGCCATTGAGCACGCGCGCAAGCTTCGAGATCCCGACAACGCGCCGATTTGGCATATAGGCGATCGACGCCTTGCCCGTGATCGGCGCCATGTGATGCTCGCAATGCGACTGGAACGGAATATCCTTTAGCAGCACGAGTTCGTCGTAACCGCCGACTTCGTCGAAAGTGCGCAGCAGATGGTATGCTGGGTCTTCGAGCATCCCCGAACAATATTCGCGCCATGCACGCGCGACCCGTTTGGGCGTGTCGATCAGTCCCTCGCGCTCGGGGTCGTCACCCGACCAGCGGATGAGCGTGCGGATCGCCTCTTGCACTGCTTCTGGAACCGGCAACTTACCGGCCTCGTGCATATCACCCATTAGGGGGCCGTCGTCATAATCGGACATGTGCGTCGGCGTAACGTTTCCTCGTCACGACGCAAGCGATTACACAGCGATCTCACATGGCCGCAACGCGCGGTTTGCCATTGACGGGCGCGTCGGCGTGCGCGACCAAGGTACGAAATGCCCATCGAGGCATGTTAAGTGTTCAGGGAGAGTGATCATGAAGAAGTCGCACCTAATGGGGGTATCGCTGCTTACGCTGCTGATCGCGCAGCCTGCGGTCGCGCAAACGACGCCCACCGCGC
>JAYTAR010000452.1:0-6744 GCA_043737455.1 Sphingomonadales bacterium
GTCGCGGATGGTTACCAAAATTGCAGCCTTCCTCTCCTGGCCCGGACACCATCCTGTGTCTCGGACTTTCTGACTAACCGACTTTGCCGCATGTCAGAGTAAATTGAACAGATCCGTAAGTCATTCGAAACGCCAGGTTCTTCTGAGATTTAGCGAGTAAAATGTGCGGTTTTTCGCACAGTAGGTAGCCTTAAGGGCGGTTTTCCGCATATGGTCTGGACCGTGGTAGGGATAGGCATTCATCCAAAAAGTCGGAGCCGACTGATCGCTGCAGCCTTGGCGGCCAGCGTGCTTGCGGCGGCGGTCACCGCCGGAGACCGGTTTTCCGAGCGTCGCGCCGTCGCAACGGAAAGCGATCGACTGGCCGCAATCGCGAAACTGGCGGCATCTGCCTATCAGCGTCAGGTCGAAAAGTTCCAGCTCGTGGCGACGACATTGTCGGCAGATCCCGACGTCGCCGATTTGATCGACCGCCGCACGGGCGATGCTGCCGCGCGCCTGAACGCCCGGCTGGCGGGGCTGAGCGCTGCACTCGATGCGTCGGTGATATATCTGATCGATGGCGGCGGGACGACGATCGCGGCCAGCAATTGGCAACAGGCGGATAGCTTCCTCGGTGAGAATTACGGCTTTCGGCCCTATTACAAACTGGCCTTGGCGCGCGGTCATTATGAGCAATATGCGCTGGGCACGCGCAGCCGCATCGCGGGGCTGTTCGTCGCACGGCGAGTCAAGACGTCGAGTGGCAAGGCCGGCGTGATCGTCGTGAAAATTCGCTTTGACCGGCTGGAGCGCGAATGGGAAGCGACGCTCGGCACTGCTTTCGTCGCCAGCGAGCAAGGCGTGATCCTTATCACGAGCAGGCCCGACTGGCGCTTCGAGACAATTGGCAGGCTCGCGGCTGCGGAACGCCAGCGTCTGAACGCGCAAGTCGAATATGGCAATGCGCCATTGCGGCAGGGCGAGCTCTTCGCTGCTGGTGCCGTCGCCTATTTGCCTTCGCAATATAGTCGAACTACCCAATTCGTCGCGGCGACCGACGAACTGCCGAACGGCTGGACAGTCCAGGTGCTCGCGCCGGTCGCTGTCGCCGATGCGCGTGCCTTTGGCAGACTTATAATTGCGTTGGTGTTCGCCGCCATGGCCGCGTTGGGCATTGCCTTCATGCTGCGCGCGCGCTCCATCGTTGCTCGTGAACAGCTGAAAAACGAGACGAGGACCGCGGAACTGAAAGACCGGTTGGTGCAGGCGAACAAGCTTTCTTCGCTCGGGCAGATTGCCGCGGGAGTGGGTCACGAAATCAACCAGCCCCTGACCGCGATCGGCATCCGTGCGCAGACGGGACGCAAGCTGATCGACAAGGGTCGTATCGATGAAGCGGCAAAGATATTCGATGAATTAAGTGCGCTGGTGGCGCGGGCCGGGGCAATCACTGGCGAGCTGCGACGATTCTCGCGACGAACGCGGCGCGAGCTGGGCAGCGTGGCGCTTTCGCATGTCTTCGAGGGGGTGCAGTTACTCCTTGGCGACCGACTACGTTCGACGAGCACGGTGTTTTCGGTCGAAGGCCCCGAACTTTCGGTAATCGGCGATCAGGGCCGACTCGAACAAGTGCTCGTCAACCTCATTCAAAACGCGCTCGACGCGATGGGCAGTGGAGGCGCGATAAAAGTGTCGGTTTTCGAAAGCGAGGGGATCGTGACCCTGCGGATCACCGACACGGGGCCGGGCATCCCGCAGGATGTAAGCAAGCGGCTTTTCCAGCCGTTCACCTCTTCGAAGGATGACGGACTGGGTCTCGGCCTTGTGATTTGCCGAGACATCATGATCGATCTGGGCGGCGATCTGGCGCTTGTGCCAGGCGGGCACGGCGCGACGTTCGCCGTCACCCTGAAGCTGGCGCGGTGAGCGCGGTCATGGCCGTTATGGTCGTCGACGACGAAGCGGAAGTGCGTGCCGCCCTGCGCCAACTGCTGGAAATCGAGGGCCATGAGGTTTTCGAATTCGCGGACAGCGAGCGCGCGCTCGACAAACTCACGGCGGATTTTCCCGGTGTCGTCATCGCCGATCTGCGGATGCCGCGGCTCGACGGAGTTGGACTGTTCGCGAGGATCGTTCGGCTCGATCCCGAATTGCCGGTGATCATCATTTCGGGGCACGGCGACGTTGCGACGGCGGTGGATCTCGTCCGGCGCGGGGCATATGACTTTCTGTCGAAGCCGTTCGACGCCGATCAATTGCTCGCAACTGTCCGCCGCGCGCTCGACCGGCGCGCGCTTGCTCTGGAAAACCGCGCCCTGCGTCGGCCGCAACCAATGTCGGTCGCGGGCGCGCTTCTCGGCGAGTCCCGCGAGATCGAGCAGGTCCGTCAAACCGTCGATCAACTCGTGCAGGCAGATATCGATGTGCTGGTGCTGGGGGAAAGCGGGACCGGCAAGAGCCTCGTTGCGTCGACGCTTCACGGCAGGAGTCCACGCTCGCGCAAAAGCCTGGTTACCGTCGATTGCCGTGCACTTCCGGGCGGTCAGGCCGAAAGCCTGTTGTTTGGTCACGTCAGCGGTGCCTTTGCGGGGGCAAATTTCCCGCGAACGGGGCAGTTATTGCAAGCGGACGGAGGAACGCTGTTTCTCGATCATGTCGATGGTTTGCCGGTCGAGCTGCAAAAACGGCTCCAGCAGTCGCTCGAACTGGGATCGGTGACGCCGGTCGGTGCGAACCAGTCACTTTCCACGCAGTTCCGCACGCTTTCCGCCAGCGGCGCGGATTTGGACGACCTGGCGCGCAAGGAGTATTTCCTGCCGTCGCTGTTCTACCGGCTCGGAACCTATCGACTCCAACTCCCGCCTTTGCGCGCGCGCGGCGACGATGTCGTCATGCTGTTTCGCGTCTTTTTGAGCGATGAATCGGCAAGGCTTGGCCGAGCGCCTCCGTCACTCAGCCCGCCGGTATGGCGGCGGCTGAAGGATCACGATTGGCCTGGCAACATCCGGGAATTGCGCAGCTTTGCGGTAAACGTCGCGCTCGGTCTCCTCGACGACCGCATTGCAGTGGCCCAAGTGCCAATCTCTAAAAGTCTGAAGGTGGCGACTGCGAGCTTCGAGGCGCTCGCGATCCGCGCCGCGCTTGAACGCAATCGCGGCGATATAACCGCAACGACCGCCGAACTCGATATGCCTCGCAAGACGCTGTACGACAAGCTGACGCGGCACGCGATCGATCCGGCGGACTATCGAGCACGCAGTTAACGCAAGAACATCCAGAACGAGAAGAACAGTCCGAAGACGATGACGACGATCCGGATTGCGGTGACCGGCATACGCCCCAGGAGTCGGACACCAAGGACGCTGCCGAGGATACCGCCAGCGCCGAGCGCGGCAGCGATGCGCCACTCCACCAGCCCGGACAAAATCAGGACAGCCACTGCGCCAAGGTTGATCGCGGCAATCAGTGCGTTCTTTATCCCACCGGCCTCTCGTGCGTCGTGTCCCGAGAGGCCGAGCAGCGCGAGCACGAGGAAGCTGTTGCCGCCACCAAAATACCCGCCGTAGATCGAGAGGGGAGCAAAGAGAGCGGGAAAAAGCTTGTTCGCCAGGCTGCGATTTCCGGCGCTCGGAACTGGGCGAAACCCACTCCACGCGTAGATGGCGGTGGCTGTGATCACGAGCCAGGGAACGAGCGCCTTGAATGCGCCGCTCGTGGTGAGCAAAAGCAGAAGCGCGCCGCCCGCACCGCCGACTAGTGAAAGCAGGAGAAGCAGCCAGGGGCTCCCGAGACGGGTTTCGCGCAAGCGGGCGCGAGCGGCATGTCCTGCAACGAGTTGTCCGGGGCTGAGCGCCACGGTCGAGGTCAAGTTGGCGATCCGGGGATCAATGCCTGCGAGACTTAAAATTCCCAGTGTCAGAACAGGGCCGCCGCCCGCCAGCGCATTGATTGTCGCGGCTACCATGCCAGCGACGAATATCATTGCGTAAAATGCGGGCACACTGGTCAAATCGACGTTTTGCCGGGTGTCAGACGCCGATCTCGTAAGCTTTCCTTACGCCTCACAACGAAGTGTTTTTGCGATAGTCGAGCGGCGGAGTGCGATCGCCGATCATCGCCTGATACCGGAAGTCGGCACCACGGCGCCTGAGCAGTTCGACTTTTGCCGCGGCAAGCGTGGCGGGATCGCGAAATAGCGCCGCTGCCGCAAGCGCGAGCGTTTTTGCCGCGACCACGCTGCCCTTCATGCCGATCGACATGCCCGAGGCGGCGACCGCCTGCCAACTATGTGCAGGCGTGCCCGGCACCCATGTCGCGGTCGTCAGCCCGACGGTCGGCGAAACCCAACTGATGTCGGCGACGTCGGTCGAGCCGCCGCCGTCGGCGCGCGAAATGGGTGTGATTTCGGCGATCTGCGTCATCGGGCGAGTGGTCGGCAACGTGCCCGCGATCTGCGCGGCCCATGCAGTTTCGGGCGCGCTCCAAGACACGCCGCCGACTTGCTGCAGACTGCGCTGCATGACCTCGGCGAGCGCATCGTTGCCGAGCATGGCGTAGACGCCGCCGGTCGCCTCGAAGCTGACGCTGGTCCCGGTCGCCATCGCCGCGCCCTCGGCCGCCGCCTGCACGCGCTTCATCACCGAACGCACGATCTCGGGGTCGGCGTTGCGGACGTAATAATAGGATTCGGCGAAGTCTGGGACGACGTTGGGCGCGCCGCCCCCGTTGCTTACGACGTAATGGATACGCGTGCCCATCGGCACATGTTCGCGCAGATAGTTGACCGCGACGTTCATCACCTCGACCCCGTCGAGCGCCGAGCGACCCTTGTCGGGCGCTGCCGACGCGTGGCTCGCGACACCCTTGAAGCGGAACTTGCCGCTGATATTCGCTTGGCTGCGCCCGACCGAGACGCCGTTGTTGTCGGCGGGATGCCAATGCAACGTGGCGGCGACGTCGTCGAACAGCCCGGCGCGCACGAGATAGACCTTCCCCGAGCCGCCCTCTTCGGCGGGTGTGCCGAACACGCGCAGCTCACCGGCGATGTTATTCGCCGCCATCCAGTCGCGGATCGCGAGCGCCGCGGTCACCGACGCCGCGCCGAAGAGATTATGGCCGCAAGCGTGCCCCGCCACCTGCCCCGCAATGGCCTTGCGCTCGGGATCGGCGGTCTGTGCCGACCCAGGCAGCGCGTCATATTCGGCGAGTACCGCAATCACCGGCCCGACGCCGCGCTTGTAACTCGCGACGAACGCGGTCGGCATGCCCGCCACGCCCGGGGTGACGGTGAAGCCACCCGCCTTCAGCTGTGCCTGCAAAAGCGCCGAACTCCGCTGTTCCTGATAGCCCACCTCGGCGAAGTTCCAGATCGCCTTGGCCGTGTCGGCGAGCACGGGCGCGCGGCGGTCGACGTTGGCGGTCAGCGTCGCTGCTTCGGGCGCGGCCAATTGCGCGAACGCGGGACTGGCGACAGTGGCGAGCAGTGACAGGATTAGACGATGCATGGGTGCTGTCCTCATCAGGGGTCAACGGCGAGCGCGAGCGCGTCAGGTCGACGGGTGTCGGCCGCGCCCTCGAACCGGTCGCCCTCGACCAGGATCGATTGGGTGCTGCCCATCGACTGTGACGCGCGAATGCGATGACCGCGCGCGCGCAGCAACGCGACGGTGTCGGGCGAAAAGCCATCTTCAAGCTCGAGCCCTGCGTCGCCGCTGCCTTGGTTCAGTCGCGGGCGCATTGCGGCTTCGGCGATGTTCAAACGGTGGTCGAGCACGTTCGACAACAGCTGCACCATCGTCGCGACGATCGTCCCGCCGCCCGGGGTGCCGGTGACAAGCCACGGCCTGCCGCCCTTGAACGCGATGATCGGCGTAATCGTCGAGCCGACGCGCTTGTTTGGCACCGGCTCGTTGGCGTGGCCTTCGGAGCGCCCACCCCAATTGAGATTTCCGAGCGAATTGTTGAGCAGCACGCCCGTCCCCAGCGCCACGACATGTGCGCCGTAGGACGCCGATAAAGTATAGGTGTTGCTCACCGCATTGCCGAAGCGATCGGCGACCGAATAATGCGTCGTGTCCGGGCTTTCATGGCGGGCGGGCTCACCGGGCGGCAATGTCTTTGCCGAGAGCACCGCATCGGAACGGATAAGCTTCGCGCGCTCGGCGGCGAATGCCTTGCTGGTCAGGCCGGTCACGGGGGTGCGCCAGTCGGGACCACCTCCGATCAGGCGACGGTCGATCGTCGCGATTTTGACCGCTTCGGCAACGAGATGCAGCCCGGCCGCGCTCCCCCAACCGAGCTCGCCCAAGGGATAGCGCTCGAGGATGTTCATCGCCTGCGCCACCGTCGCACCCGATGCGGTTGGTGGCATATAGGCGATCGTCGTGCCGCGGTAACTCGACAGGATCGGCGCGGAGACAATCGCCCGATAGTCGGCCATGTCCTGCGCGTCGATGACGCCGCCCCCTGCCTTGATGCCCGCGACGATGCGCGCCGCCACCGGCCCCTTGTAAAACCCGTCGGCCCCGCGCGCCGCGATGATGCGCAATGTTGCCGCAAGGTCGCGCTGGCGGAAACGGTCGCCGGGGCGGAACGCGCGGCCGTCGGCGCGGAAGAAGATCGCGAGCGCGGCGGGGTCGTCCGCCATCAGTCGCGCCTGATCGGCATGCGCCTTCGCCTCGTCGTCGCTCAGCGTGACACCCTGTTCGGCGAGCGCAATCGCGGGCGCGACCAGGCTGCGCCATGACAGCGTCCCGTAACGCC
>JAYTAR010000453.1:0-2709 GCA_043737455.1 Sphingomonadales bacterium
TGGAGGGCAAGCTGCACGGCACGCTCAACGTCGACGTCAACGGTCAACCGTTCGGCCGCGCGGATGCCGGCGTCGACATGCACTTCGATTTCGGCACGCTGATCGCGCATCTGGCGAAGACGCGCAACCTTGGCGCGGGAACGATCGTCGGGTCGGGGACGGTATCGAACCGCGACGAAGACGGCGGCCCCGGTCGCCCGGTTGCGCAGGGTGGGCGCGGCTATAGCTGCCTGGCCGAACTGCGCATGGTCGAGACGATCCGCTCCGGTGCCCCCGTCACGCCGTTTCTGACGCACGGCGACACGGTGCGCATCTGGGTGGAGGATGCCAGGCACCACCCGATCTTTGGCACGATCGAACAATCGGTCACGCCTGTCGAATGAACGACGACACCAGGCTTGCCGCGCGGCTGGCCGAGGAAGCGGGCGCGGTCCTGCTTGCGATCCAGCGCGGCGGCGGACCCGCGATGGGCGCCGAGGGCGACCGCGTCGCGAATGCGCTGCTGATGAAGGCGCTGCGCGCTGCGCGGCCAAACGATGCCATCTTGTCGGAGGAGGAGCCCGACGATGGGGCACGCTGCGCGGTGCGACGCGTCTGGGTGATCGACCCGCTCGACGGCACGCGCGAATTTGCCGCGGGGAGTGACGATTGGGCGGTGCACGTCGGGCTTGCGATCGACGGCGTTCCCGCTGTCGGCGCGGTGGCGCTGCCCGCATGGGGCGAGACGCTGTCGTCGGGATCGCCGCCCGCGCTGGGGCCTGCCGCGTCGCCCCCGCGCATCGTCGTCAGCCGGACACGGTGCCCGCACGAGGCCGAACGCGCCGCGGTCGCGCTGGGTGCGGTGCTGCTCCCGATGGGGTCGGCCGGGGCCAAGGCGATGGCGGTCGTTCGCGGGCGTGCCGAAGCCTATGTCCACGCCGGCGGGCAATATGAATGGGACAATTGCGCACCGGCCGCGGTCGCGATCGCGGCGGGGCTGCACGTCTCGCGGCTTGACGGATCGCCGCTCGTCTACAATTGCGCCGACCCGTATCTGCCCGATCTGCTCATGTGCAGACCCGAACTTGCCCGCGCGATCCTTGCCGCGATGTGACGCGCATTGCTCCGGACACTGGTTTTGGCTAAAGCGTCGCGAAGCCCCGGCCCGCGTGCTCGTTCAGCCCGCTGGCCGGGGCATTACTCTTTGTCGTGCAGGAACCGCCCATGTCCCGTCGCCGCCAGGTTTATGAAGGCAAGGCCAAAATCCTTTACGAAGGGCCCGAGCCTGGCACGCTGATCCAGTATTTCAAGGATGATGCCACTGCCTTCAACGCGCAGAAGAAGGGCACGATCAACGGCAAGGGCGTGCTGAATAACCGGATCAGCGAGCACATCTTCACGCTGCTCGGCGGGATCGGCGTGCCGCATCATTTCATGCGCCGTCTGAACATGCGCGAGCAGCTGATCCGCCAGGTCGAGATCATTCCCGTCGAGGTGGTGGTACGCAACGTCGCGGCGGGATCGCTGTCGACGCGTCTCGGCCTTGAGGAAGGCATGCAGCTGCCGCGCACGATCATCGAATATTATTACAAGGACGACGCGCTGAACGATCCGATGGTCACCGAGGAGCATATCGCGTGCTTCGGCTGGGCCAGTCAGGACGAGATGCACGACATCGCCGACATGGCGATCCGCATCAATGATTTCATGTGTGGGCTGTTCGCGGGGATCGGCATCCGCCTCGTCGATTTTAAGCTCGAGTTCGGGCGCGTGTGGGAGAATGATTTCAGCCGTGTCATTCTCGCCGACGAGATCAGTCCGGACGGCTGCCGCTTGTGGGACTTCGCGACCAACGAGAAGCTCGACAAGGACCGCTTTCGCCGCGACCTCGGCGGCGAAGTCGAGGCGTATCAGGAAGTCGCGCGGCGGCTGGGGCTGCTGCCCGAGGGTGCCGAAAATGTTGTCCTCGACCTCGAGGCGCAACGCAAGAAACGCGGTCGGTAATTCGGCGCTTTCGTCGCTGCGACTTTAGCAGCGGTTAACCATTGGCGCTTATTCATCTCCGGGACAGCAGCGGACCGGAGTTCCCAATGCGCAATCTAGCGATCCTTCTGACGGCCACCGCGCTTTCGGCGTGCGGTGGTGGCGGCGCTCAAACGGTGTCGAGTACGGGTAGCGTTACAGTCACGAGCGGCGGTGCCACCGGGTCAAGCGTAGCCGCATCGACCGATACTTACGCACAGTTCGTGGCGCCCACGACCGCGCGAACGTATAATGGCGTGGGTGGCAGTCAGTCTTTCACTTATTCGACCGACTCGCGGACGCCCACTGGTGGCACGACGGGGCTGGTCGGGTTCCAGGGCCAGCAAGCGTCGACCTATGCTGGCAATGCTTCGACGGTTCGCGACAGCAAGATCGCGATTACCTATGACCCGCGCGACGCCATCTTCACGCTGAAGGTCACCGATCCGCGCAGCGGCGCCGCGGCAACGACGCGGTTCCAAGACCCTGCCAGCCGCACCGACTTCGGCGGTGCGCGTGAGCCGCAATGGGGCACCGACGACTTCAGTAAATACGCCGGGGTCGGACAGAACAATAACATCCGCTTCCTGCAGGCCGGCGACGGCGATCCGCAGTCGCCGTTCGATCGCAGCGGTTCGGGGCTGATCATCCCCGGTACGAACAAGATTCCCGTCGATGGCACCACGGGGTCGAGCTACACCTCGACCA
>JAYTAR010000454.1:0-6724 GCA_043737455.1 Sphingomonadales bacterium
ACATTAATAATCTTGCCTGTTGCCACGACCGGCCCCTGCGGCGCGCCGGTCGTCGAGCCACCCTTTGCCTCGTGCGAGATCGCAAAGGTCGCGCCCGCCTTCACCATCGCGCGCATCGGCATCGGCACGCGGTGAAGCGCGGGACGGCGCGCATCCACGATGCCAAGCGAGTGTGGCGTACCGCCTTCCGGGATAATCCAGAGCTCGGCATCGCCACTGCCCGCTTTCAAGCTCGTCGGCGTCATCGCCAGCGTGCCCGCGACGCGATCATAGACCAACCCGGCGGCGCCCCCCTGACCGCTCATCACCGTGACCATCGGCGCCGACGGCATCACCGGCGTCGGCACGATGGGCACAGGGGTCGGGCGCAAGGCGATCACTGCAAGCAACGCAGCGGCGAGTGCACTCGTGGCAGCAGTAGCCCATTTCCAGCGCGTCACCGCAGGGTTCGCGTCATTGTCGTTTGCCCCCAAGCGGGCCTCGATCCGCGGCCACAGCGCCGCGGGCGGCTCGCTCGCCAGTTCGTCGGCAAGCGGCGCGAGCTGGTCGCGCCACCACGCCACGCGCGTCGCCAGCGCAGCGTCACCTGCCATGCGGGCATCGACAGCGCCCTGTCCGTCGGAATCCAACAAACCAAGGGCGATCTCAGCGCTCAGGATGTCGTCGTCGTCGGTCATGACAAACACGCCCGCAACTTAAGCAACGCGCGGCGAATGCGGCTCTTGACGGTCGCAAGCGGCATCGACGCGCGCTCGGCAATGTCGTTGTATGTAGCGCCATCAAAAAATGCGGTGCGGATCATGGCTGCATCGCCACCTGCCAACGTTTCGAGACACTGTGCAATTCGCGCACGGTCATCGCCTGCGATCAAGCAAGCTTCCGCATCGAGAGCGTCGTCGGCGATATCGGCGGCGGCATCGATCGGGACCATGACCCGTTTGCCGCGCGCGCGCAGCCGATCGATCGCGCGATTGCGTGTTAACGTGACCAGCCATGTGATCGGGCTTGCGCGTGCCGGATCGAACGACTCAGCCTTTGCCCAGACATTGATGAACGCGTCCTGCAACGCATCCTCCGCGTCTGCCCTGTCGGGAAAGATACGCAGGCATACGCCGAACAGCTTCGCGGCGGTGCGGCGGTAAACGTCGTGAAGCGCGGCTCGATCGCCATCGGCCACGCGCGCGAGCGCCGCTGACAACGCCGCGCGTTCGATCGAAGCGGTGTCGCCGTTCACGCCAGCTCCACCGCAAGCGCGGTCGCTTCGCCGCCGCCGATGCATAGCGCCGCGACGCCGCGCTTCAGACCACGCGCCGCAAGCGCCGCGAGCAGGGTCGCGACAATGCGCGCGCCGGATGCACCAATCGGGTGACCAAGCGCAGTCGCGCCACCGTTAACGTTCAGCTTGTCGCGCGGTATGCCGAGCTCGCTCGCCGCGATCATCGCGACGACCGCGAACGCCTCGTTCACTTCGAACAGATCGACATCGTCGGTCGTCCAGCCGGCCTTGGCCAGGACCTTGCGAATCGCGGGCACCGGCGCGGTCGTGAACAGCGCAGGCTCGTGCGCGTGCGCCGCATGCGCGACGATGCGCGCCACGACCGGCAATTCGCGACCCAGCGCGCTACTTTCGCGCATCATGACGAGCGCTGCCGCGCCGTCGCTGATCGAGCTCGCGTTCGCCGCGGTCACCGTGCCGTCCGCGCCGAACGCTGGGCGCAGCGTAGCGATCTTTTCGGGCCGTGCCTTGCCAGGAGCTTCGTCGGTGTCGACGCATGTCGTGCCGGTTCGCCCAGTGACCGTGACGGGCGCGATCTCTTGAGCGAACGCGCCGCTCGCGATTGCCGCCGTCGCGCGCCGCAGCGACTCGTGCGCATATTCGTCCAGTGCCGCGCGCGTCAGCTGATAGTCGCGCGCCGACCGGTCGGCGAACGCCCCCATTAACGTGCCAGGCTCATACGCATCCTCAAGCCCGTCGAGGTACATCGAGTCCTTGATGGCGTCATGCCCGATGCGCGCGCCGGCGCGATGCTTGGTCAGCAGGTAGGGCGCGTTCGACATCGACTCCATGCCGCCGGCGACGATGAATTCCGCGCTGCCCGCCGCGAGCATGTCGTGCGCGATGATCGCCGCCTGCATCCCGCTGCCGCACATCTTGTTGACCGTCGTCGCGGTGACCGACTTTGGCAGGCCCGCCGCAAGCGACGCCTGGCGCGCGGGCGCCTGCCCCAGCCCCGCCGCCAACACGCAGCCCATGACCACCGCGTCGATCGCATCGCCCCCTAGGTTGCTTCGCTCAAGTGCTGCGCGGATCGCCGTGCCGCCGAGGTCGGTCGCGGGAACGCTCGACAGCGAGCCCTGGAACGCCCCAATCGGCGTGCGGGCATAGCTTGTGATGACGACCGGGTCGTGACGCATAGCGCAGCGCTATACTAAAGAACGCAATGCCGTCACCCCCGGCGTTCAACGACGTCAGACGGTTTCGAGCGCCGCCGAACCTGCGCGCACGCGCATCCGGTGCGACGGTTGCACAGCTAAATTTCTGGCCGCAATCGTCTGCATGAACACCCATTCGTTCGTTGCGGACTGCGGAGTGAGCGTCAGCGCCATGTAACCGCGCCGCGATGTATCGCACCATTTGAGCTCGGGCGACGCCTTGATCAGCCCAGCAGCGACGGTAGCAGGAGCCACCTTCGTGGCGCTTTCATATCCAGGCGATGTGACGGCGTGACCGGCGAACTCGACGCCGACGCGATCGCCGCGGTTCGACAGCTCGTACGCCCAAGCATTATGGCTATCGCCCGACAACATGATCAGATTGGCGCTCGCCGCGCGCGAGGCTGACAGCAGTCGCGCGCGGGCGGCCGGATAACCGCCCCAATTATCCATGTTGTAAGGTAGTCCGACCTTGGCAAGCGCCAGCCCCGCCGTGGCGTAGCGCCTTGCCCGTTCGGGCGCGTCGGGCGCCAGCCAGCTCAACGCGTCGGCCGGCGTATATTGTTCGCCCATGACCGTGCCGACACCCACCACCTGCCAATGTTTGCGTGCCGCGGCCGACGCGCGCAGGGCATGCGCGAGCCAGCTTTCCTGCGTTGACCCCATCATCGTGCGAGCGGGGTCGGCCCACGCTGTGCGTTTGAAGTCGGCGAGTGCGGTTGAAACGTTCGGCTTGGCGAACAACGGATCGAGCTCGGGCTCCGCACTTCGCCCCAGCAACCGCGTTTCGGTGCGGAACAGCGTCGCAAGTTCACCGATCTCGTAGCTGCCATAAGGCGCGTCGGCGATTGGCATCCACTCGCGATAAGCTTGCAGCGCGGCGAGCTTGCGCACCGACCAGTCGCCCTCGTCGGGCTGGTGGTTTTGCGCGCCGCCTTCCCAGCTGTCATTGGTCGATTCGTGATCGTCCATCGACGCGATCATGGGGTGGCGGTTGTGCACGGCCTGAAGATCGGGATCGGCGCGGTAGCTGGCGTAGCGCAAGCGGTAGTCGGCGAGGCTGACGATCTCGGTCTGTGGCTGGATTGTGTCCCAGCGCGGATTGTCCGCCGGATAGTTGCCGCGCTTATACTCGTAGAAATAATCGCCGAGGTGAAGCGTCAAGTCGATGTCGTCGCGCGCGGCGGCGTGCGCATAGGCATTGAACGCGCCGAACGGCAGGTTCGAGCAGCTGAAGACACCAATCGTGAAGCGGGGAGTCGTGCCTACGGGCAACGTCTTTGTCCGTCCGACTAGCGAGCGTGCGCCGTCGGCAGCGATGAAGCGATAATGGTAACGTGTTCCTGGCCGGAGCCCGTCGACCGTTATTTTTACCGTCCAGTCGCGCCATGGGCCGGTGACCAGCTCGCCGCTACCAACGATGCGCTTGAAATCACTTGCCTCAGCGACCTCGACCTTGATGGGGACGCTGTCGCCATTCCCGACATACCGCGTCCACAGCAGCACCGAGTCCGTTCCCGGCTCGCCGCTTGCAACATTGTGCGTGAAGCCGCGCGCGCCTGCCAGTATTTGTGCGGTGGCGCTTCCGCCTGGCAGCATCAGGCCACCAAGCCCGAAGGCCGATGTGGCGATCAATTGACGACGATCGAGACGGATCATGGCAAGCTCCCTGTTTCATGAGCGATGCGCGCCGAAAATGTCGCGATGATGACGGCATGCCAAAGCTAGCTTGCGGCCAAGAAAAAGCCCGGGCCGGACATATGTCCAACCCGGGCTGTTTCGGTCAATTGTCGTAAGCGTTAGTAGCCGCCGGACGTCTTGCCCTGCTGAGACTCCCCGCGACGTTCCTGCGCCTCGCCAGACTGTTCCAGGCTCTCATTGCCGGTCAAGCTGCCTAAGCCTTGCTTGATATTACCCATGGCTTCGTTGCCAAGGCCGGCCGCCGTGCTGCCGACGCCACCGCTCGCACCGCCGGTGCCGGTGCCGGTCGATCCAGTCGTCGTACCCAAATTGTCGACATCGACGTCGGTACGGCGAACGGTCTCATTGATGTCTTCGACGCGCTCGTCGACACTCTTGCTGACGACGACCTCTTCGACGACATGTGCAGTCTTGTTGACCACGGCTTCCTCGGAGGTGGCATTGACCGAGATCGTACGTTCACGAAAAGCGTCGGCATTGGTGTCGTCAAGAGCGCGATCAACCGGACGACGATCAACCTGAACCCGCTCTTCACGCAAACGGATCTGCTCGTGCACCGGCTTTTCGGTGACGTAGGAGCGCACTCGCACGCCGCCACGTTCAACTTCGCGCTTGCCGACAATCAACTGCTCTTCGATGACAGGGATTACGTCACCGTCATTGCTACTGATGCGATCGGTCTCATTACTGGTATCGCTGCCAAACATCGCGGCTCGCGGTGCCGTCGCGGCAGCGGCCGGTGCCGTCCATCCTTCGGCACGCCAAGCATTGCTACGCTCGTCGATGTCGACGCTATTGGCGTCCTCGAGCGCATCGACGGCGCGATCCACCTCATCCTCGTCGACGTCGGCGGTCAAGACAAACCCGCCGCGGCGAATGCCTTCCTCATAGGTTGCTCGGTCTTCATCAGGCAGAAAAGCATTCTTAATTGCCGCCCAGATGCCAGGCTGGTCAGCGGTTGAATAGCTGTTTGACGTAGTCGAGGTAGAACTCATGCCCGCATCGGCAGTGCTGGTGCCCATATTGGTCGATCCCGTTGTTTGCTGGTCGAGAATGCGGACGTTATCGGCGTCAACATTCGCGTCGACCAAGCGCGCACGCCCGGCTTCGGCGTCGCTACGGGTGTCGAACAAGGCTGTGATGGTACGTGACATTTAGCTGTCCTTTCGCAAAAAAGTTTAACGACTTAGAACGGTCAATTCGGTCCGGCGATTTTCCGCCTGACCCGAAGTCGTCGCGTTGGTGTCAACCGGATCGGCTTCACCGCCTGATGCCGTTTCGATACGCGACCCATCAATGCCGGCTTTGACCAATGCGGCCTTGACGCCTTCGGCACGGCTCTTGCCGAGCTTGGCATTCGCCTCACCGGCACCGCGAGCATCGGCATAGCCAACCACACGGACGCGCGTGGTCCCATATTGCTTCAACGAAGCTGCGATGGCGGCGATCTCGGCACTGTCCTCTGCACGAACCGTGCTTTTGGCCGTATCGAAGTTGAGCTTCTCAAAAGCGAAGGACCGCGGCGCGGCTTCGGTGCCACCAAGATAAGCGCCCAGCCCGCTCGTGTTCATCATCGTGTCGCCAGTATCCGAGGTATTCGTCACCATCATATCGGTTTCGTTGACGACGGTATCGGTAGTGTTGGTTACCACCGGCGCAGGGTTCCGGTCGCACCGCGACAGCGCAAACAGAAGTGCGAGCAGACCCGCCGCAAGCGCGAGCCAGGCAAGCCAATTAGTCTCCGCTTTTGGTTCAACATGGACTTCGCGCGGGGGAGCGCCATCTTTTGGATCATTCGAATTGGCCATGGTCGTTTTCCACCTGTTGATCGTGCTTGGGGTCTTCGTGCTCGACCACTGCACGCATCGTGAGCCGGGTGGCAGAGAGCGTGACAGGCTCGACGGTCGAACACCGCCGAACGTGAATTTCTTCGATAAGAAACAGCTGGCGCATCATCACCAGCCGCTCTTCAATGACCGGAACGATCGTGGTATCGCCCTCGACGCGCATTGTGGGCGCGGCCTCCACCATCCGACCAACGGGCACGCGCTCGACGGTAACTGTCTGACGAGTTACCGCATCCTGCAGCGCCTCGGTGACCTCTTCGACGATAGTGCGCACGGTCACGGTACCCGCTGCGACATCACGCTTTTTCACCTCAAGCGTTTCCGTGACGAGCGGTATAACCGTGTTGGTGAGATCGAGCGTCATGCCCGCGTTGCCGAGATAGTCGCAGTCAGAAAGATGCCGACACGGACCATGTTATGCTTCTCACACAGTGACTGCGGGCAAACTTTTTTCCAGCGACAGGGTTCCCGCCGATCATCGTGATTGCGCAAAGAAATCAACAACCGGGGCTGGCGATGCGCGCGCCGCACGCTAAAGACGCGGCGGTTTCAAAAGGACGCTTTATGCCAGATACGCTCACGCTCACGCTCGACACTGGTCCGGTGACGATCAAGCTTCGGCCCGACCTTGCCCCCGGCCATGTCGCGCGCATCACCGAACTGGTACAGGACGGCTTTTACGACGGCGTCGTCTTCCACCGCGTGATTGCCGGCTTCATGGCGCAAGGCGGCGATCCCACCGG
>JAYTAR010000455.1:0-2706 GCA_043737455.1 Sphingomonadales bacterium
CGATCGTCGCCACGCCCTCGCCAACCGCAAAGCACGCCTCGTTGAGCATCGGCATCAGGACGCGGTTGACGATGAAGCCCGGCGCGTCGTTGGCGTGGACGATCGCCTTGCCGAGCGACGCGCCGAACGCCTCGACCGCCGCTACCGTTGCGTCGCTGGTGGCAAGCCCGCGGATGACCTCGATCAGCCCCATGACGGGCACGGGGTTGAAGAAATGCACGCCAATAAAGCGCGCAGGATCGGGCGATGCCTGCCCCAACCGCGTGATCGGGATCGACGAGGTATTGCTCGCCAGGATCGCGTCGGCGCGAAGCACGGTGCCGACCTCAGCAAAGATGGCGCGCTTGATCTCCTCGCGCTCGGTTGCGGCTTCGATGACGAGGTCGCATGCGCCAAAGCCCGAGGTGTCGCCGACCGCATCGATGCGTGCGAACGTCGCGTCGCGGTAAGCAGCGGTCAATTTGTCCTTGGCGACAAGCCGGTCGAGCGCCTTGCCGACGCTGCTTACACCGCGTTGCGCAAGCGCCATGTCGCGGTCGGCGAGCAGGACGTCATAGCCGGCGGTAGCTGCCACTTGCGCGATACCCGCGCCCATCTGCCCCGCGCCGATAACGCCGATCGTCTTCATATCCGCCCGCCCCAAAAGATCAGTGTACGAAGCGCGCGACGACGTCGCGATAGCTGCGCGAAACCTTTACCTGCGCGCCCGACCCCAGCACCAGGAAGCATTCGCCGTTGGTATGCGGCTTCACCTGCTTGACGAGGTCGAGGTTCACGATCGTCGAACGGTGCACACGCTGAAACCGGCGTGGGTCGAGGCGACGTTCGAGATCCTTCATCGTCTCGCGCAGGATCAACGTCGTGTCGCCGGTGTAGATGCACATATAGTCGCCCGCGGCGTCGATGCGCTCGATGGTGTCGACGTCGACGCGGAAGATTTGGCCGCGGTCCTTGATGTTGATCAGCTTTTCGAAGCGGTTTGCCGGCGTGGCCTCGCCGCTCGGCTCGGTGCCGAACTCCTCGACCGCATCGGGCGCGTGTTCGGCGAGCACTTCCATCAGCCGCCCGGCTTCCTGCACGCCGCGCTTTTCGGCGAGTCGCAGGCGCACCCGGTCGAGCGTGTCGGCAAGCCGTGCGACGTCGACCGGCTTCATCAGATAATCGATCGCCTGCGCCTCGAACGCGCGCAAGGCATGATCGGCATAGGCAGTCACGAACACGAACAATGGCGGCTCGACCTCCATCAGCCCCTGCACCACCGAAAAGCCGTCAAACCCCGGCATCTGGATATCGAGAAAAACGAGATCGGGCTTGTGCGTCTTGATACTGCGGATCGCCTCGCGCCCGTTCGAGCAGGTGTCGACGACATAGACATCATCGTGCGCGCCGAGGCGAAGCTCCATCCCCTGCACCGCGAGCGGTTCGTCGTCGACGATGATCGTGCGGATCGTCATGCTTCCAGTCTCGCCTGTTCGACCACCATCGGTATCTCGACCGTCACGACGAAACCCCCACCCGGAGCATTGCCGCTGTCGAACCGATGATCGGGTCCAAATGCCTGCGCAAGCCGGTCCCGAATGTTGGCGAGCCCGACCCCGGTAGAGTAGCTGGGGCGAACCGTCGTATCGTTCAACCCCGGGCCGGTGTCGGACACGGTGATCTGCACCCGCTCGCCGACGAGGCGCGCGGCGACCGCGATCTCGGCGCCGGTTTCCTGCGGCGTGACCGCGTATTTGATCGCATTCTCGACCAAAGGCTGGAGCAGCAACGAGGGCAGCCGCGCCTTGGCGACGCGCGGGTCGATGTCGTAGCGCGCGCGCAATCGTTCTTCGAAACGCATCTTTTCGATGTCAAGGTAGAGCTTGAGCGTCTCGACTTCCTGCTCGAGCGTCACCTGGCTCGCCGATTCATTCACCAGGGTATAGCGCAGGAACGAGGACAGGCGGCTGAGCATGGCGTTGGCGCGCTCGGTCTGTTTCAGCAGCACTAGCGTCGAGATCGAATTGAGCGTGTTGAACAAGAAATGTGGGTTGAGCTGATAGCGCAGCATGGCGAGCTGCGCGCTCGACGCGGTCGCCTCGAGCTTGAGCAATTGCATCGCCTGGCGCTCGGCGATCAGGAAGAAGTTGATGCCGTAATAAAGTGCCGACCATGCCGCGATCAGCAGCGTATTGAGCGTCGCCGAGCCGAGGAACAGGTCGACCTGAATGACGGTACGCCCCTGATTGACCATCGTGTAGACCCAGGCGTCGATGACCGAATAGGCCGCGACGGCGACCACGATCGTGGCCAGCGACGCGAGCCAGGTGACGAGCGGCGTCTTCTTGATCAGCCAGCGATAGATCGCGGCGATGACCAACGTCATCGAATAGCCCGTCGTCGCCGACACCAGCACTTGAATGAGGAAGGGCAGGCCGAGCCCGTTGGCGATACCACTGGCAAGCCGCAGCAGCAGATAGCCGGTCCACCCCGCGCCCTGCAGCATCCAGAACGCGCGGTTCTTGTCGGCGAAGAAGGTCGCAGGGATCGGGGGCGCGGCAGCCATCGGACGGGCCTAGTCGATTGTGCGCCGCGTTGGTAGGACGCACGGCCAAGGAGACCAGCGATGGCCGATATCGAGCATGAACCGCGCGCCAGCTTCCGCGCGATGACCGAGGGGACGCAAGCCGACTGGCTGACGATCGCCGCGCATTTCCGCCCCTTTGC
>JAYTAR010000456.1:0-2706 GCA_043737455.1 Sphingomonadales bacterium
AGATTCATGCGATCATGGGGCCCAATGGCGCTGGGAAATCGACGCTGGGTTATGTGCTGGCCGGGCGGCCGGGGTATGAGGTTACCGAGGGTTCGGTGAAGTTTAACGGTGCCGATATTCTCGCGCTCGCCCCGCACGAACGCGCCGCAGCGGGTCTGTTCCTCGGCTTTCAATATCCGGTTGAAATCCCCGGTGTGTCGAACGTCCAGTTCCTGCGCGAGGCTCTCAACGCCCAGCGCAAGCATCGCGGCGAGCCCCCGCTCTCGGGAGCCGAGTTCTTGAAGATCGCACGCGCGCAGGCTGCCGCACTCGACATGGATATGGAGATGTTGAAGCGTCCGGTGAACGTCGGTTTTTCGGGCGGCGAGAAAAAGCGCAACGAGATGGTGCAGATGGGTATCATCGACCCGACGCTCGCAATTCTCGATGAGACCGACAGCGGCCTCGACATCGATGCGCTGCGCGTCGTCAGCGATGGGATCAATCGGATCATGCGCAAACCTGACAAAGCCGTCCTGCTGATCACGCATTACCAACGGCTGCTCGATTATGTGAAACCCGACTTCGTCCACGTCCTGAACGACGGTCGCATCACGCGCACCGGCGGCCCCGAGCTTGCGCACGAGCTCGAACGCGAAGGTTACAGGGAGGTTGCCGCGTGATGATGCTTGCCATTCTTGCGGCGGTTCAGGTCGCTGCAGTCCCTGCTGTCGAGGACGAAATTGTCGTCATCGGCCGCCGATTTGCCCAGGCGGCAGTGATCGTTGGCAAGGATGCGCGCGGGCGCTTCACCTGTGACCTGACGGCTTCGAGCGGCAACGCGCGGCTCGACGAACGACTGTGCCGGACCGCGAGCAAATGCGTCATCGAGGACGCAACCGACAGCGCGATCGTCAAGGCGTGTATCGACCGCAAAAAGCCAGGCCTCTTCGCCGATTTCCGGCGCGAATATCTGAAGAGCAGGGGCCGGTGAACGCACTCCCGACCCGCAAAGACGAAGCATGGCGCTACAGCGATCTGGATGCGGTTGCGCGGCTGTGGCCCGTACCGCCTGCGACGAGGATTGATGTGCCCGAGGGTGAGCAGGCGACGCGATATTTGATCGCCGATGCGGGCATCCACGATTTTGCTGTAACGGTCGGTGCCGGCGCGCGGTTTGAGTTTCATTTGCTCAATGCCGGTGCGGCCTATGGGCGCGTTGCAATCGACGTGACGCTGCACGACGGCGCGCATTTTGAGTTCGGCGCGGTGCAGATCGGCGGCGGCGATGCAACGCTCGAAATCGTCACGACCGTGCGCCATGTAGAGCCTAACGCGACGAGCAAGCAGATCGTTCGCAACGTGCTGGGCGGCACCGCAACGGGCAGCTATCTTGGCAAAGTGGCGGTGTCGCGCGATGCGCAAAAGACCGACAGCGTGCAATCGGTCAAAGCCATGCTGCTCACCCGGACGGCGACGGCAAATGCCAAGCCCGAGCTCGAGATTTATGCCGACGACGTGAAATGCGCGCATGGTGCCACAGTCGGCGAACTGGACAAGAACGCGATGTTCTACCTCGCGGCGCGCGGGCTTTCGCCTGTTCAGGCGCAGACATTGTTGCTGCAGGCGTTTGTCGGCGAGGTGTTTGAGGATGCCGAGGCGAAGGACGAACTACAGGCAGCGGCCCTCGATGCATTGGGGCGGCTATCATGAACTCTCTCGACCGTCGCGATGCCGGCATTGTTTTCGACAAGCAGGCTTTGGATCACCGCGCAGACTTTCCCGGACTTGGTGACGGCTGGCATTACCTCGACACAGCGGCGACCGCGCAGAAACCGCAGGCCGTGATCGACGCGACCGTTCGTGCGATGGGGCGCGACTATGCGACTGTTCACCGCGGCGTCTATGCGCGCTCGGCGGATATGACGATTGCCTATGAGGCAGCACGGCGCCGTGTTGCTTCTTTCATCGGTGCGGCTTCGGAAAATGAAATCGTCTTTGTGCGCGGCGCGACCGAAGCGATTAATCTTGTCGCGCGGAGTTTTCCAAACGGCCGCGTCCTGCTGAGCCAGCTTGAGCACCACAGCAATATCGTGCCGTGGCAGCTTGCGGGTTATGCAATCGACGTCTGCCCGCTGACGGCGGACGGGCAGATTGATCTCGACGCTGCTGAAGCAATGCTGACGCCTGCGCATACCATGGTCGCGTTTGCCCATGTGTCGAACGTGCTGGGCAGTGTTCTCGATGCAAAGCGCGCGGCACAACTGGCGCATAATGTCGGCGCAAAGCTGTTGCTTGATGCGTGCCAGTCGGTGCCGCATATGCCGGTCGATGTCGACGCGCTCGACTGCGACTTCCTCGTGTTTTCGGGGCACAAGCTCTATGGTCCGACGGGCATCGGCGTGTTGTGGGGCCGTGCTGAGCTTCTCGACGCGATGCCGCCCTGGCAGGGTGGCGGTGCGATGATCGACCGGGTGTCGTTCGAGCGCACGACCTATGCCCCGCCGCCAGCACGCTTCGAAGCCGGAACTCCCGCGATTATCGAAGCGATCGGTCTTCACGCGGCCATAGATTATGTTGCTGCCATCGGGCTCGGCTCAATTCACGCTCACGAAACCACGCTCGTGAAACAATGCCGCGATGCGCTGTTATCGATAAATTCGGTAACGCTTTATGGCCCTGCGGACTCGGCGGGGATCGTAAGTTTCAACATCGAAGGCGTGCATC
>JAYTAR010000457.1:0-6720 GCA_043737455.1 Sphingomonadales bacterium
GTAGAGCACTGGCGGGATGCGCGCGGGCTTACCCATCTTGTTGCGCGCATGTTCGGGGTAAGGCGTGTCGATGCCGTTGGGCTTGATGAGCGTAATCGCGACGTGCCCACCGTCCATTTCGGTTTCCATGCGCAGCGTGCGCGTGAATGACTGAACCGCGTGCTTCATCGCGCAATAGGGACCCTGCACCGGGATGGCGATGTCGGACAAGATCGATCCGACGTTGATCAAGGCACCCCCTTGCGTCTTCAGCCGTTTCACCGCGAACAGTGACGCGTTGACCGTGCCGAAATAGCCGACGTCGAACACGCGCTTGTGCTCGGACATCTCGACCGCTTCGAGCCGTGCGTACATCGCGCTGGCGGCATCGTTGACCCAGGTGTCGAACCCGCCGAAGCGCGTGTCGGCCGTCTCCGCAATCCGTTCCGGCGCATCGTCATCGGCGACATCGACCGCGACATAGGCGCACTTGCCGCCCTCACGCTCGATCTGCTCGGCCGCCTCACGTAGCGCGTCTTCGTTGCGCGCGACGATGACGACGTTGGCACCGGCGCGTGCGGCGCGGCGCGCGGTTGCAAGTCCGATCCCGCTCGACCCTCCCGTGATGACGATCGTCTGTTCGGAAAGTGGCTTGAGCTTGACGGACATGGCAGTTCTCCTGGTTTGGGGTTTCAACGCCTGGAGAGCCGAAAGGTCCGGCATTGCGAGCCTGTGCCGACGCGCCCATATGTCGGAGCATGAACGAAACCTTCCCTGTGCTTCCGCTTCGCGATATCGTCGTATTTCCGCAGATGATCGTTCCGCTGTTCGTGGGCCGCGATAAATCGGTATCCGCGCTCGAAGCCGCGATGGGCGCGGACAAGGAAATTTTTCTCGTCGCGCAGCTCGACCCGGCCGAGGACGATCCCGGCCGCGACGATCTGTACGACCTTGGCGTCGTCGCGAGCGTCGTGCAGTTGCTCAAGCTGCCCGATGGAACCGTCCGTGTGCTGGTCGAGGGCAAGCGTCGCGCCAAGCTCGAAACGCTAGAGGGCGAGGGCGACCATCTGAGCGCGACGTTGGCCGACGTCGGCGATCTCGAGGCGCAGGGGGTCGAGGTTTCGGCATTGATGCGATCGGTGGTCGACCAGTTCGATAATTACGCCAAGCTCAACAAGAAGCTTCCCGCCGAGACGGCGGTGCAGCTCGCCGATATCGAGGACGCGGGGCGGCTCTCCGATGCGGTGGCCGCGAATATCTCGGTCAAGGTGGCCGACAAGCAAGCGCTGCTTGCCGAAGCCGATCCTGCCAAGCGGCTGGAGATGGTGTTCGCGTTCATGGAGGGCGAGCTCGGCGTCCTGCAGGTCGAAAAGAAGATCCGCGGACGTGTGAAGCGTCAGATGGAGAAGACCCAGCGCGAATATTATCTCAACGAGCAGTTAAAGGCGATCCAGCGTGAGTTGGGCAACGACGGCGACGAGGGCGATGGCAGCAACGAGATTGCCGAGCTGACGCAGAAGATCGCACAGACCAAGCTGTCGAAGGAAGCGCGTGGCAAGGCGACGAGCGAGTTGAAGAAGTTAAAGACGATGGCGCCGATGAGTGCCGAAGCGACGGTCATTCGCAATTACCTCGATGTGCTGCTTGGGCTTCCCTGGGGTAAGAAGTCGAAGCTGAAGCGTGACCTTGTCGTTGCGCAGGCGGTGCTCGACGACGATCACTATGCGCTCGACAAGGTGAAGGACCGGATCGTCGAATATCTGGCTGTCCAGGCGCGGACGAACAAGTTGAAGGGCCCGATCCTGTGCCTCGTCGGTCCGCCAGGCGTGGGCAAGACGTCGCTTGGTCGCAGCATCGCCAAAGCAACCGGTCGCGAGTTCATCCGTCAGTCGCTGGGCGGCGTACGAGACGAGGCCGAGATCCGCGGGCATCGACGGACCTATATCGGTTCACTGCCGGGCAAGATCGTGACCAATCTGAAAAAGGCGGGGACAAGCAATCCGCTGTTTCTGCTCGATGAGATCGACAAGCTGGGTCAGGATTTTCGCGGCGACCCAGCCTCCGCTTTGCTCGAGGTGCTCGACCCCGAACAGAATGGCAAATTCCAGGATCATTATCTCGAGGTCGACGTCGACCTGTCGGACGTGATGTTCGTGACGACGGCGAATACGCTCAACCTTCCGCAGCCACTGCTCGACCGGATGGAGATCATTCGGCTCGAGGGGTATACCGAGGACGAGAAGGTCGAGATCGCCAAACGCCACCTGCTCGGCAAAGTAGTTGCCGAGCACGGGCTGAAGCCGACCGAATTCGTGCTGACCGATGAAGGCCTGCGTGTCCTGATCCAGCAATATACGCGCGAGGCCGGCGTCCGCACGCTCGAGCGCGAAATCGCCAAGCTGGCGCGCAAGGTGCTCCGCCAGATCCTCGAGTTAAAGACTTCAGGCGTCACGATCACGCCTGACAACATCGCCGATTATGCGGGTGTGCCTAAGTTCAAGCATGGGCTGGGCGAGGAGGAGAATCAGATCGGGGCTGTGACCGGGCTGGCATGGACCGAAGTCGGTGGTGAGTTGCTGACGATCGAGGCGGTGACGGTGCAGGGCAAGGGCATGGTCCGCTCGACGGGTAAGCTTGGCGACGTGATGGGCGAGTCGATTCAGGCCGCTCTCAGCTACGTCAAGGCTCGCGCTCCGAGCTATGGCATTAAGCCGAGCTTGTTCGCGCGCAAGGACATCCACATCCATCTGCCCGAAGGCGCGGTGCCCAAGGACGGCCCGTCGGCGGGTGTCGGCATGGTGACGGCGATGGTTTCGACGCTGACCGGCATTGCAGTGCGTCGTGATGTCGCGATGACGGGTGAAGTGACGTTGCGCGGGCGCGTGTTGCCGATCGGTGGTTTGAAAGAAAAGCTGCTGGCCGCACTTCGTGGCGGTATCACGACGGTCCTTATCCCGCACGAAAACGAAAAGGATTTGGTCGAGATTCCGGCGAATATTCGCGACGGGCTTTCGATCGTGCCGGTGCGCCATGTCGACGAGGTGCTAGCACTTGCCCTCGTCGAACCGCTCGTGGCGATCGAGTGGACCGAGGCCGATGACCTTGCCGCCCAACCCACGCTTGCGGCGGCCATAGCCGAGGAGGGGCTCCGCCACTGATGCGATCGCGTTGGTTACGTAGCGCGAAGGAAACGCTTTTGCTTTGACAGTCCGGGCACCGGTGGCATTAGTGAAACGCAAGCGGACGCGAGTCCGGCACAGGGCGACGGAACAGGGGTTACGGCAAATGAACAAGCAGGATCTGATCGGTCGCGTGGCCGACACGGCAGGCTTGAGCAAGGGTGACGCGGTCAAGGCTGTCGAGGCTGTATTCGAGACGATCTCGGCGACGCTGAAGCGCGGTGACGAAGTGCGCCTAGTCGGATTCGGTACGTTTTCGGTCACCCGACGCAAGGCGTCGACGGGCCGCAATCCGCGCACCGGCGAGCCCATGTCGATTAAGGCGTCGTCGCAACCCAAGTTCAAGGCAGGCAAGGGGCTGAAGGATAGCTGCAACTGACGCGTGCGGTCGTGTCGGCGTATTGAGCCGCGCAAACCGATCAACGTCGACGCGGCTGTTAGAGAGCAGCGACCCGTTCGCGGAGCGCGTCCACGGTCAAGGCGCCGGCAAACAGATATCCTTGCCAATATTGGCACCCCTCGGCCGCGAGCAATTCGAGTTGCGCAGTCGTCTCGACGCCCTCGGCCACCACCGACAACCCTAACGATCGTGCCATATCGATGACGCTGCGCACGACGATGCGGGCGCGCGGCGTCCCGCCGATGTCTTGCGCCAGCCCCTTGTCGATTTTGAGATAGTCGAGCGGCAATGCCTTTAGCCACGCGAGCGACGAATAGCCGGTACCGAAATCGTCGATCGCAACGCGCACCCCGCCTGCGCGCAATTCGGCAAACACGCGTGCCGCACCTTCCAGATTGTCGATCAGTCCGCCCTCGGTAATCTCGACCGTCAGGCGATCGCGAGCCAGCCCGCTGGCATCGACCAGCGCGAGGAATTCGCTCGCGAAGTCGGTGCGCGCGATGTCGCCACCCGTCAGGTTGATCGCCACCCGCAGCGTGTCGAGCGGCGCTTGCCACGCGGCCGCGATGCCAAGTGCGCGCGCCTGAATGTGCGCCGACAGCGTGCCGAGATAGTCCGAACGTCCTGCCACCGCGAACAAGGTATCGGCACCCATCTCGCCATGCTCGGGATGTCGCCAGCGCGCGAGCGCCTCGACGCCGACGATCTTTCCCGACGACACCGCAAGCTGCGGCTGGAATAATATCTCGATCTCGTTTGCCGCCAGCGCGCTGCGAAGATCGGTTTCCAGCGTCGCCCCGAACAAAGTTTCCGCCACCTCGCTGGTGCCGATCGCTGCGATGCGTCCTCCCTCCGACGACCGCGCTGCGGCCAGTGCCCCACTCGCACGCCGGAGGAGATCGGCCGCGTTTTCACCGGAGATGCTGTCGACGAGGCCGATCCGGCAACCCACCGTGACGAACGCGCCGGCAACCATGAACGGGCGGTCGATGCGGCGGCAGACCTCGGCCGCGATCCGGTCGCCATCGCCCGTCGGTACGAGCACGGCGAACTCGGCACCTCCCATCCGCGCGATCAGCGCGCCGTCGATGTCGCGCACCGCGCCCGCGACGCGCTGACCCACGATTCCGACAAGCTCATCACCGACGTCACGGCCAAACGCCGCGTTTACCGCGGCGAAGCGTGTCGCGGCAACGAGCATTGCAGACACACGGCCGGTTTTCAGCCGCGCGGCGATAGCTTCGGAGGCAGCGACGCCTTCGAGCATGACGGCCTCTTCGGTGCGCACTGCGATCGGCCCGGCGCGGACGATGAGGCGCACCGCCTGCGCAAGTTCTGCGGCCGAGAACGGGCTTGTCAGGTATTGCGTCGCACCCGCATCGATCGCGTCGGTGATCCACTTGAGATCGCGCCCCGGAACGATCGCCAGCACGCGCGTGCGGCCGGAAAGTGCGCGGACTGCGACAAGGCCTGCTTTCCCCTCGTCGCGCAGGTCGACGAGCGCACCGCGCGCACCGCTTTCGCCGAGCCGCCGAAGCGCCTCGTCGAAGCCGCGCACGCCGATCACGGGCCAGCCGCTGCGCGTCAGTGCGGTGACGAGCGCGTTGCGATGGACCGCCGAAAGCGCAAGCAACATGGGTCGAGCGTCGGTCGTCGCCAATTTGGTCCTCTCATGCATGCAACTAGGCGTCTTCGCCGCAAAGCGAAACACCTGCTCGACTCTTGTCAGCGCAGCGAACGCTCGACGGGGGTCTCGGCCAGAAAATTGCGATAAGTGTCGGCGATGCCTTCACGAAGTCCGATGCGGGCGTGCCATCCCATGGCGTTCATGCGTGCCGAACTCATCAGCTTGCGCGGTGTCCCGTCGGGCTTGCGCGGATCAAAGGTGACGCTGCCTGTGAATCCGATGATCTCGCAGACCAAGCGGGCGAGATCGATGATGGCGATGTCGTCGCCCGAGCCGATGTTGACCTGCCTCTCGCCCGAATAGTTCTTGAGCAAGAAGACGCAGGCGTTGGCAAGGTCGTCGACGTGGAGAAATTCCCGACGCGGTGTGCCGGTGCCCCAAATCTCGATCGAGGCCGCGTTCGCGCGCTTGGCCTCATGCGCTTTGCGGATCAACGCGGGCAGCACATCGCTCGACGCAAGGTCGAAATTATCGCCCGGACCGTAAAGGTTGGTAGGCATCGCCGAGATAAAGTCGCAACCATATTGCCGCCGGTACGCCTGGCAGAGCTTGATGCCTGCGATCTTGGCGATCGCATAGCTTTCGTTGGTCGCTTCGAGGGGGCCGGTAAGGAGCGCATCCTCGTCGATCGGCTGCGGCGCGAGGCTTGGATAGATGCACGACGAACCGAGGAAGAGCAGCCGTGCGACGTTCGCGCGACGCGCGCCTTCGATCAGATGCGTCTCGATCGCGAGGTTCTCGTACAGGAATTGTGCGGGCAGCGTGTCGTTCGCGTAAATGCCACCAACCTTTGCCGCCGCGACGATGACGGTGTCGGGGCGGTTGCTGTCGAGCCAGTCGAATACCGCGCGCTGGTCGAGCAAGTCGAGGCTGGCACGCGCTGCGGTCAGCACGCCGCAGTCCTCATCTTCCAAGCGCTGCAAGATCGCCGAACCGACCATGCCGCGATGTCCGGCGACGAAGATGCGTTTTCCCAGCGTGACGGTCACCGGCTCACGCGTCCTTGCCGATGACCGCATCGCGCATGATCTCAAGGTCGGCCTGCACCATCTCGCGGACAAGCTCGCGCACTTTGGTCTGGTGGCTCCATCCCAGCTTTGCTTTCGCTTTCGCGGGATCGCCAAGTAGAATGTCGACCTCGGTCGGGCGAAAATAACGAGGATCGACTTCGATCAGACAGCGTCCGGTCGCTTTGCAATGGCCCTTTTCCGCCACGCCTACACCGCGCCACTCGATGGCAATGCCGACATCTTCGAACGCCCATTCGACGAACTGGCGGACCTGGGTGGTCTCGCCAGTCGCGAGGACATAATCGTCGGGCTCGTCCTGCTGCATCATCAGCCACATGCCACGGACATATTCGCGCGCATGACCCCAATCTCGCCGGGCATCGAGGTTGCCGATGAACAACTTGTTCTGACGCGCAAGGCTGATCGCAGCGGCGGCGCGCGTGATCTTGCGCGTGACAAAGGTTT
>JAYTAR010000458.1:0-2705 GCA_043737455.1 Sphingomonadales bacterium
GCCGGGCAAGGCCGCAAGCTTGAGCACGTCGCTCCGCGTGCCACGGCGTGAAATGACACTGCCGTTCGCACGCACGACAAAAATTTCCTTGCGATCGGCAAGCCGCTGCAATCCGCCCGATCGGCCGACGTAATCGCCAACCGTCCCGGCACCGTTCATATAGAAGGTCGCCGGATTCGCCACCGCGCCGAACACGCCGATCGTCGTCGGTCGTGTCGGAATATAGAGCGCATCGTTGTTTTCGAGGACGATATCGCCGGGCAGACCGGGCGAAGTCGGGGCGACCTCGAACACGAGCCGCCCATCGGGTTTGACCTTGGCGAGTTCGGCCACGACCGCGCGCGCGGCGTAAATGCGTTCGTACTGCGAGCCCGGCGGCGTCAGCGCCGAGGTCAAGGCCGGCACGGTTAGCGACGTTTCGAATTCGCGCAGTGCACGCTCGAAGTTGGCGCGCTGCTGCAATTTCACGCTTTCTCGCGTGAACACGCTGGCGTACGAATAAGCGTCGCGTGTCAGGCCGCCCGCGCGGGTAATGGCGTCGGCCAAACGGGTGTTCGCCGGAAGATAATAACGTCCCGGCGTTGCCACTTCGCCGCTTATCGTCACGAGCACCGACTGACGCTCGCGCGGACGCACGAGTCCGACACCCGACAGGACGCGGATAATCGCGGCGCGCGGAACCTTGCGCACACGCGCTTCGGCGGGCGACAATTCTTCCCAGCCAGTCGTAGTATCCTTCAGCGGATCGAGCAACAGCGCGCGCGTGTCATCGGCGACGGTGTTGATGCCGCCGGCCTCGAGCAGCAGATCGGCAACGGTTTCATTGGGTGCCGCCTCAAAGATAGCTTCGTTGTTGACGCTGCCGATTACCGCCGCCTGCGGCCCGACAGGAGCGAGATAGATGACGTCGCCATTCTGCAAGATCTTGTCGGCGCTCTTGTCGCCGCGCAACAGCAGGTCGTACAAATCGAAGTCGGAGATCAACTTGCCCCCGCGACGCAACTGAATAGAGCGAAAACTGCCGCCGGTCGACGGGCCGCCCGCCGCGAGGACAGCGTTGACGAGGGTCGACAGGCTGCTGAGAGTATATGATCCGGGAGTCGCCGCAAACCCGGTGACATAGACGGTGATCCCGCGGAGTTGCCCGATCCCGACCGAGAGCGTGAAATTGCGATACTGGCGCGAAACTTGCGCCGATAGCACCGACTGAAGATCGCCGTAGCGCACCCCTGCTACGTTTACCGATCCCACCCGCGGGATGAAAACGCGGCCCTGGCTGTCGATCTTCAGCCGCAAATCGGAGGAAGTAACTGAGCCGGTGAGACCGACGATAATCTCGTCGCCGGGGTTCAATCGATAGTCGGGCGGGATCGTGGTCGAGGGCGGAGACGTGAAGTCGCGCGCCGTAGGAACCAGCAGGTTCGACCCGAAGCGCCGCAGAGGCTTGTCGACGATCTCCGAAACATAAAGTTCAAACTCGCTCGCCATCACCCGCCGCGGCGTTTCGCGCGCGCGCCGCCTTATGGCCTCACTGTCATCCGAGTTGGCATCGTCCGACGATGAGCGGTTATAGATCTCGGTCGGCTCGAAGTCGCGCGCGGCACTGGGTGCCGCGATCTGGCTGTCGGCCGCATCGCTGGCCGATCGCGGCTGATCACTTCCGGCGCGGCGGTCGCGACTGTCGCGACTATCACGGCCGTCGCGGCCATTGCTGCCTGGAGCAGTGTTGCGCCCTTCGTCCTCGTAGCCCGGGAACATCTGCGCATGGCTGGTTGCGGCACCTGCGAACATCAGCAAAGTCAAGACGCGGCGCAGCCCAGTCATCAAAAGCCCATCGGCCATGTCGGTACTCACCCTCAAAATGGTCGCGCGATCTTTAGCTCGTTATCGAGGTTCGCCGTGTCGACGCTGCTCCTAAACCCGGTTTCGAACAGTTGCCACCCGCAATCAACCCTTCGTCAAGCTGCGACCGGCAGACGGGCCGTCCCCAAAGATGCGAAGGCCGTCGCGACCGCGCGTGTTGTCGTCGCATCGCGTGGAAACATGCGTCGTTCGACGGAGCCCGCCTCGGTCAGGATGATGACAGCGAAGGCTTCACGCGTGTGTTTCTTGTCCGACGCGAAAGCGTCGAGCAATGCCGCTTCGTCGAGACGCGCCAGCGATGCATCGAGGCCGTCGACCGCCCCGAGCAATATGGTGATATGGTGGCGAAAACGTTCGACGTGCCCAGCATCACCATAGTCACGCCCGATCGATTTGCCGAATTGCAGTGCGGCGAGCATGCCCAGCCCGACGCCGATCCCATGGCTGATGTCGAACGCCGACGCGGCCTCGATCGCATGACCGAAAGTATGGCCGAAATTGAGCAACAGCCGCTCGTTCTTGTCGAACTCATCGATCTCGATGAACCATGCCTTGGTTTTGAGCGCATGGGCGATCAGCGCCGTCATCGCCGATTCGTCGGCGTCGACCGTCGGGTTCAGCGCGAGATAAGCCTCGAACACCTCGGCACCACCGCACAGACAGATTTTGGCGGCTTCGCAAAGCCCTTCGGCAATCTGCTCGCGGCTCAACGTCCGCGTGAACGCAGGGTCGATGCGGACGCCAACCGGCGGCTCCACGGTGCCGACGATGTTCTTATACTTGCCGACGTTGATCGACGATTTCCCGCCGATGCAGCTGTCGGCCATGCTGAGCAGCGTGGT
>JAYTAR010000459.1:0-16347 GCA_043737455.1 Sphingomonadales bacterium
CGTGGCAGTTGCGGACACTCGACATTGCGCGCGTGCGCGAGCTCATTCCGACCAAGCCCTTATTCTGGATTGTCTTCGCCACCTTTTACATCAGCGGGATCGGGTTCGACTTCCTGATCTTTCGCCGCTTGTGGCGCGTGCCCGCCGAGGCGTTCGTCGCTTTGACGCGCAAGCTCGTCTCCAACGAGTTGCTGTTCGACTATGTCGGCGAAGTCTATTTCTACAGCTGGGCGCGCAAGAGGCTCAAGATGGCGACGTCGCCGTTCGGGGCGGTCAAGGACGTGGCGATCCTGTCGGCCTTGACCGGCAATGCGGTCACGCTGGTGATGCTGATCGCCGCATGGCCGTTCCTCGACCTGCTGCGTCTGTCGATCGCAGGCGAAACGCTGATCGCGTCGGTCGGCGTCATCATCGGCGTGTCGATGCTGTTCCTGATCTTTGGCAAGCGCGTCTTCAGCCTGACGCGTGCCGAGCTGTGGTTCGTGGCGGCGGTGCAGCTCGTGCGGATCGTCGTCGGCACCGCGTTGAACGCATTGCTGTGGAGCATCGCGCTGCCCAACGTGCCGCTCGACTGGTGGCTGTTGCTCGCGACGGTGCGGCTGCTGCTGTCGCGATTGCCGCTGCTTGCCAACAAGGACGTGCTGTTCGCCGGTGTCGCGGTGTTCCTTGTGGGACATGACACCGATATTCAGACGTTGATGGCGTTGATGGCGACGATCATATTGGCGACGCATGTCGTCGTCGGTGTCGGGCTGGCGCTGGGCGACTTGTTCACGCTGCGCTTCGCACGAACGAAAGGAACATCGGATTGAAGGGTGTCGCGCTTTGCCTGCTGCTGCTCGTACCGGCGACCGCCCTGGCGATCCCGTCGACGCCGTCGCTCGGCGTTGCCGAGGGCCGCTGCCGTAGCAATGAAGCGGGTCCGTCGTTTCTGGTCAACGCGGTCGGGCTGAAGGATCGCAGGGGCATCATCAAGGTCGAGCTCTACGCGGCGAACGACAGCGATTTCCTTGCCGACGACAACAAGCTGATCGCGGCGGGCAAGACGTTTCGCCGCGCTTTCCTGAACGTCCCCGCGTCGGGGCCGGTCCAATTGTGCATCCGCGCGCCCGCACCCGGCGGATGGGCGCTGTCGATGCTCCACGATCGCGACGGCAACGGCAAGTTCGGGCTGTCGGTCGACGGCGTCGGTTTCCCGTCGAACCCGGGCAGCCTGGGGCCGTCGCGCCCATCGGTCGCGCTCGGTCGCGCGACGGCGGGCGACGGACCGACCGCGATCACCGTGCGGCTGCTGTACCGGCGCGGGCTGTTTTCGTTCGGGCCGGCGAAGTGACGTGACGGTTCAGCGGGGAGGCCTGCGCATCGTCGATGTCGCCGCTTTCTACACTGCCGACGGCGGCGGCGTGAAGACGTACATCGATCGCAAGCTCGCGGCGGGCCCGGCGGCGGGGCACGACATCACGGTGATCGCGCCGGGAACCGAGAGCCGCGTCGAAGAACGTGGCCCCGCGGCACGCATCGTCTACCTCAAGGCCCCGCATTTTCCGCTCGATCGCAAGTATCATTATTTCCGCGACGAGCGCGCGCTGCATGCCGCGATCTCGGCGGCGCGGCCCGACATCGTCGAGGCGTCGTCACCGTGGCGCAGCGCACGGCTGGTCGGCGAATGGCCAGGCGCGGCCCCGCGCGTGCTGGTGATGCACGCCGATCCGCTGTCGGCCTATGCGTATCGCTGGTTCGGCGATTTTGCGTCGAGGAAAGCGATCGATCGCGGGTTCGGCTGGTTCTGGCAGCATCTGCTGACGCTCGATGCGATGTTCGCGAGCACGATCACCGCGGGCGCGGACCTGACGCGCCGCCTGCGCGAGGGGGGGATGACCAACGTCGTCACCAACCCGATGGGCGTCGCCGATCACGTCTTCTCGCCCGCGCTACGCGACGAGGGGCTGCGTGCGCGGCTGCTCGCGCGGTGCGACCTGCCCGCCGATGGCGTACTGCTGGTCGCCGCCGGGCGACATGCGCCCGAAAAGCGCTGGCCGATGGTGATCGAGGCGGTGACCGCGGCGGGTGCGCTCGCGCCGGTCGGGCTGATGCTGTTCGGCGACGGACGCGAACGCGCGAAAGTCGCACGTGCGGCGACGGACAATCCGCATATCCAGCTCGCCGCGCCGATCACCGACCGGCTCGAGCTCGCACGCCTGTTCGCCAGCGCCGACGCGCTCATTCACGGGTGCGAGGCCGAGACGTTCTGCATGGTCGCCGCCGAAGCGCGCGCCGCCGGACTGCCGCTGATCGCGCCCGATGGCGGCGGTGCTGCGGACCAGGCACGCGCGAGCGACGGCTGGCTGTACGCGGCGGGCGACGCCGGCGCAGCGGCGGTGGCGATCGGCGAGTTTATCGCCGGCTCACCCGCGCAGGCGCATGCCCGCGCGGTCGCCGTCGCGCCCGACGTGCGCACGATGGATGCGCATTTCGCCGATCTCTTCGCGCACTACCAAACCCTCGTTGCGCCGCGCACGGCGGCCACGGTGCGAGCGCCGCCGCTCGTCGGATCGATCGAGCTCGGCGGGACAAAGGTCAACATTGCCATCGCGAGCGCCCCCGATGCCATAAGCGCGCGCGCCACCATCCCCACCACCACGCCCGCCGAGACCCTGGCCAGCGTCACGTCCTTCCTGCGCGCCAATGGCGGCGACATGGCCGCGATCGGTATCGCCGCGTTCGGCCCTGTCGCGCTCGACCGACAACGACCCGATTGGGGAAGCGTGACCGACACGACCAAGCCCGGCTGGTCGAATACGCCGATCGCCGCGCCGCTCGCCGCTGCGTTCGGCGTGCCCGTCGCGTTCGATACCGATGTGAACGGCGCCGCGCTCGGCGAAGCGCGCTTCGGCGCACTGCGACAGTGCACGACGGGCCTGTATTTGACGATCGGCACCGGCGTAGGTGGCGGTTTCCTGATCGACGGGCGGCCGCTGCACGGGCTGGTCCATCCCGAAATGGGCCATGTCCGTGTGAAGCGTGCGGCGGGTGATGGGTTCGCTGGCGTGTGCCCGTTTCACGGCGACTGTCTCGAAGGGCTGGTGAGCGGCCCTGCGATCCACGCGCGACTGGGCGCATCGCTCAGCGAGGTCGCGCGCGACGACGCAAGGCGGTGGCGCGTCCTCGACGACCTTGGCCAGGCGCTTGCCGGGTTCGTCGTGACGCTCAGCCCGGCGCGGATCGTGATTGGCGGCGGCGTCGCGAAATCACCGTACTTCCACGTCGATGTCGCCGAACGCCTGCGCCATTGGCTTGGCGGCTATGTACGTGCCGATGCGTTGTCGGGGGACGATTACGTCGTTCCTCCCACACTTGGTGACGATGCGGGGATTGCAGGCGGCATCGTCCTCGCGCACGATTTGCTTGATCGCGGTCGTCCGCCGGGGAATTAAGCGATTGCGCGATCCAGCGCAGCAGGAGCGCCGCCATGTTCGCCGCCAAAGATCGCCCCGTCGCCCGCGCCAGCGGCAGTAATCTGAGCTTCATCGGTACCGAGGTGACGATCACCGGCAATATCGGCGGCACCGGCAATCTGCATATCGACGGTCGCGTCGAGGGCGATGTCACCGCCGCCACCATCATTCTGGGCACGGCGGGTCATGTTCGCGGCAATATCGTCGCCGACGACGCACAGATCGCGGGGACGATCGAAGGAACGGTCGCGGCGAAATCGCTTTCGATCGAGGCGACGGCCAGGATCATCGGCGACCTGAGCTATGATTCGGTGAGCGTCGCCAACGGCGCACAGGTCGAGGGGCGCGTCAAACGACTGACGCGCCCCGAGAACGAAATCAAACTGTTGTCGAACGACTAGAGCCAGAGCATCACGCTCTAGCCGCGCGTGACGCAACGGCGCTTCGACCCCGCACGGTCGATTTCGCGTCCCAGCAGCGCGCCGGCGGCCGCGCCACCCAGCGTCCCGAGCGTACGGTCGCCGCTGGTGTCGATCGTGCGACCAAGCAGGGCACCGCCGACGCCGCCGACGATCAGTCCGGTCGTACCATCGGTCCGGCGGCAATAGGTGCGGCCGTCCTGGCCTCGCCATTCCTTATAGACGCGCTTCGCCTCGGCGGGCGTGGGGGTCATCGTCGCGGGCGCGACGAGCGCGGCGGCAACAAGGGCTAAAACGATCCTGCGCATCGATCATACTCCTGAATTTGTTTCACGTACGTTACGCTAACGTCACCGGGATACGCCCGGTTGCATGAACCCAAAGCAACAGGGCGACAGCGGGCACAAGCGATTTGACCCGCGCGGGTGCGACTCGCATGGGGCGGCATGCGCTTTTTCTCAGACAATGCCGCTGCCGTGCATCCCGCCGTGCTCGCTGCGCTCGCGGCGGCCGATGCCGTCGATACAGCGTATGACGGCGACGCGCTGACGGCTTCGCTCGACGCGAGATTTTCGGCATTGTTCGAAACCGAGGTCCGCGCCTTGTGGGTGTCGAGCGGCACCGCCGCGAACGCGGTCGCGCTGGCGACATTATGCCCGCCGTACCGCGCGATCGTCTGTCACCGCGACGCGCATATCCAGAACGATGAAGCGGGCGCGCCCGAATTCTACACCCACGGCGCCAAATTGCTGCTCGCCGACGGGGTGGCGGCGAAGCTGACGCCGCAAACGTTGACGGCGCGGCTGGATGCGGTCGAAAACGACGTCCACCGGGTTCAGCCCGCCGCGGTTTCGATCACCAATGCGACCGAATATGGCTGCGTCTACACCGCTGCCGAGGTGGCGACGATCGGCGCGGTCGCGCGCGAACGCGATTTACGCTTTCACATGGACGGCGCGCGCTTTGCCAATGCGGTCGTGGCAACGGGCGCGACGCCGGCGGCGCTGACGTGGCGGGGCGGCGTCGATGCGCTGAGCTTCGGCTTCGTCAAGAACGGCGGGCTCTCGGTCGAGGCGTTGATCTATTTCGATACCGGGCTCGCCGACGAAGCGCGCATTCGCCTGAAACGCGCAGGCCATCTGTTGTCGAAGGGGCGCTATCTCGCCGCGCAGCTGCTCGCCTTGCTCGAGGATGATCGCTGGCTCGCCAATGCGCGCGCGGCCAATGCCGGCGCGGCACGGCTCGCGCGCGCCGCCGCGACGCGGCTCGTCCATGTGGTCGAAGCGAATGAGGTCTTCGTGCACTTGAACCCCGACGAAGCGGCGCAGCTGCGCGCGCAACACTTCGACTTCTACGACTGGGGGCCGGGCGAGGCGCGCTTCGTCGTTTCATGGAACCAGCCCGAAGCAGAGGTCGCCGCGCTGTCGGCGGCGCTTGCGGCGCTGTGACTGCGACCCCTGAGAATTCGTTGCTCGCGCCGCGCGTCCTGATCCCGTTCCTCGTCGCGACGGTGGTGTGGGGATCGACTTGGCTGGTGATCGCCGACCAGCTCGGGGTGGTACCGCCAAGCTGGTCGGTCGCGTACCGCTTCGCTTTCGGCGCGGTCGCGATGTTCGTCTGGGCGATGATGACGCGCCAGCCACTGCGCATCGGGCGCGCAGGACAGGGGTTCGCGCTGACGCTGGGGTTTGCGCAATTCGTGCTCAATTTCAACTTCGTCTACCGGGCGGAGGATCACATCACCTCGGGGCTGGTCGCGGTCGTGTTCGCATTGCTGATGGTGCCCAATGCCATCCTCACCCGCGTCTTCCTGAAACAGCCGGTGACGAGGCGTTTCCTGGCAGGATCGGCGGTCGCACTGGTCGGGGTGGCGATGCTGATCATGCAAGAGGCACGGCGCGATCCCGCCAGCGCGAGCGCAACATGGCTCGGTGTCGGGCTGACGATGCTCGGTGTGCTGTCGGCATCGGTCGCCAACGTCATGCAGGGCACCAGCCGCAGCCGGGCGCTGCCGATGGCTGCGACGCTCGCCTGGGCGATGCTATGGGGCACGCTTTTGAACGCTGGCTTCGCGCTCGCGACCACTGGCGCGCCGGTCTTCGAAACGCGCGCGACCTATTGGCTGGGTACCGCCTATCTCGGCGTGTTCGCCAGCGCGGTCGCGTTCACCTGCTATTTCAGCGTCATCCGTGTGATCGGCCCCGCGCGCGCGGCGTATTCGAGCGTGCTGACCCCGATCATCGCGATGCTGTTGTCGACATTGTTCGAGAATTATCGCTGGACGATGCTCGCGGCGGCGGGGGGCGCGGTCGCGCTCGTCGGGTTGCTCATCGCGCTTAGCGCGCCCAAGCCGCTGACGAAGTCGGGATAAGCGGGCGTCCAGCGCAGCACGCGCTTCGCCTTGCCGTTCGCGACGCGGCGGTTCTCCGCGTAAAAGCCGCGCGCCATCGGCGATAATTGCTCGAGCGGGACGAATGGGGGCGGTGCCATGCCGAGTAGTGCCGCCGCAGCGACCATGACGTCATTCTGGCTCGCCGGACGGTCGTCGGCAAGGTTATAGGCACCCGGCGGCGCGTCGAACGCGGCCGCGACGCCGGTGACGATATCGTCGACATGGATGCGGCTGAAGATCTGTCCGGGCGCGTCGACGCGGTGCGCGTCGCCGCGCGCGACCCGGTCGAGTGCCGACCGGCCCGGACCATAGATGCCGGGTAGCCGCAAGACACGCGCGCCCCGTGCCAGCCAATCACGATCGGCGCGCGTGCGTTCGGCCCGCCGCCCGCCGAGCGGCGCGCTTTCGTCGACCCAGGCGCCGCCGGTATTGCCGTACACGCCGGTCGACGACAGATAGCCGAGCCAGCGATCGCCGAGCGCGTCGCCGTACCAAGCCAGCACCGGATCGACGCCCATGCCGATGTCCGCATCGTCGCTGGCAATCGGCGGTACCGACGACAACACATGCGTCGCCGATGCGAGCACGCGGCGCACCGTGTCGTTGTCGTCGAAGCGCAGCCCCGCGCGGCCGGTCCCGGCGACATGCCACCCCTGGCGCGACACATGCTGCGCGAGGCGCGACGCGGTATAACCCAGACCAAAGACGAACAGCGCAGGCATGGTCGCGCATTGCCGCAACTGGGCGCGCGAGTTAAGCCCCGATCATGCTCGACGTCCAGACTGCGCCTGCCGCGCCCCCGCTCGTGATCCGCCGCGAAGACTATCGCCCGCCCGACTGGCTGGTGCCCGACATCGCGCTCGATTTCGATCTGGCGGCTGGGCAAACGCGCGTCGTGGCGACGCTCACCGTCGTACGCAACGGCGACCATGATCATCCGCTCGTCCTCGATGGCGACGAGCTCGTTCCGCTTGGCGTATCGGTCGACGGGCGTGTGAGCGAGACTTGGTCGCTGCGCGACGGCAGCCTCGTCGTTCCGATCGTCGGCGACACCGCCACTGTCACGACCGAGGTTGCGCTCGACCCGTCGGCGAACACGCAATTGATGGGGCTTTACGCGTCGGGCGGGTTGTTGTGCACGCAATGCGAGGCGCAGGGGTTCCGGCGCATCGCCTTTTTCCCCGACCGGCCCGATGTGCTCAGCCGCTACACGGTGCGGATGACCGCCGACCGCGCCGCTTACCCGATACTGTTGTCGAACGGCGATCCGGTGGCGGCGGGAGCGCTCGACGACGGGCGGCACTGGGCGCAGTGGAACGACCCGTTCCCAAAGCCCAGCTATCTCTTCGCGCTGGTGGCGGGTGATCTTGCCGCCAATCGCGACAGTTTCACGACCGCGAGCGGACGCCAAGTCGCGCTGGGCATCTGGGTGCGCGCCGGCGATGTCGCGAAGACCGCGCATGCCATGGCCGCGCTCAAGACCGCGATGGCATGGGACGAGCGCGTCTATGGCCGCGAATACGACCTCGACGTGTTCAATATCGTCGCGGTCGACGACTTCAATTTCGGGGCGATGGAAAATAAGGGGCTGAACATTTTCAACAGCCGCTACATTCTGGCCGATCCCAATACGGCGACCGACATGGATTATGACGGCGTCGCGGGGGTCGTGGCGCACGAATATTTCCATAACTGGTCGGGCAACCGTGTCACCTGCCGCGACTGGTTCCAATTGTCGTTGAAGGAAGGCTTCACCGTCTTTCGCGACCAGAGCTTCATGGCCGATCAGGGGTCGGCAGCGGTCAAGCGGATCGAGGATGTGCGTAGCCTGCGCGCGAGCCAGTTTCCCGAGGACGCAGGGCCGCTCGCGCATCCGATTCGTCCCGAATCTTATCTCGAGATCGGTAATTTCTATACTGCGACGGTCTATCAGAAGGGCGCGGAGGTCATCCGCATGCTCCATACGATGCTGGGGTCGACGCGCTTTCGCGCCGGGACCGACCTGTATTTCGCGCGCCACGACGGGCAGGCCGCGACGTGCGAGGATTTCGTTCGCGCGATCGAGGAGGGCGGCGGCATCGACCTGACGCGCTTTCGCCGTTGGTACGAAACACCGGGCACGCCCCACGTGCGCGCCGACCTGGAAATGACGGGTACAACAGCAGTGCTGACGCTTTCGCAGACCCTCCCGCGAGTGGTTGGGCGACTGCCCAGTGATGCGCCGCCGCTGCCCTTGCCGCTCCGGCTGGCGCTGGTCGACCGGGCGACGGGCACGCACCGCGGCGAGGTGCTGCACCTCCTCGACACCGCGACGCAGACGCTTCGCTTCGACGGCTGGACGACGCGCCCGGTGCTGTCGATCAACCGCGGCTTCTCCGCCCCCGTCGTCGTCGCCACCGATCGCTCCGCCACCGATCTCGCTTTCCTGTCGGCGCATGACGACGATCCGTTCGCGCGCTACGAGGCGATGCAGCAACTAATGCTCGACACGCTGCTCGCCGCTATCGCTGGCCAGGTCGATCATGCCGCCGTCGTCGCCGCGGTCGGCGCAACGCTCGCCGATCTTAAGCTCGACCCGGCCTTCATCGCCGAGGCGGTGCTGCTGCCGAGCGAGGCTTTCATCGGCGATCGCATGACGCTGGTCGATCCCGACGCGATCGGCGATGCGCGCGACGCGCTGCGCACCGCGATCGCGCACGCGCATGCCGCGACCTGGTCGGCGCACCACGACCGACTCGGCGGACGCGCGTTCGACTATTCGGCAGAGGCGAAAGGCGCGCGCCGGTTGCGCAACGTGGCGCTTGGCTATCTTGCAGCAGCGGATCCTGCGAATGGGGCGCGCACCGCGTTTGCGCAATTCGAAGTTTGCGACAACATGACCGACCGTATCGCGGCGATGACGATGCTCGCGAACGGCACCGCACCCGAACGCGAGGCAGCGCTGGGGGCCTTCTATGACCGCTACCGCGATAATGCGCTCGTCATCGATAAATGGTTCACGACGCAAGCGCTATCGACGCGCGCCGACACGTTCGACATGGTGACGTTGCTGTCGCACCACGCCGATTTCAGCCAGACGAACCCCAACCGGTTCCGTGCCCTGGTCGGGGCGTTTGCGGCCAATCAACGCGCGTTCCATCGCAGCGATGGACGCGGCTATGCTTTTCTCGGCAACCAAATCGCGGCACTCGACAAGGTCAATCCGCAGACCGCAGCCAAAATGGTGCCGCCGCTCGGGCGCTGGCGACGCTTCGACACGGCGCGCGCCGAGCTCATGCGTGCGGTATTGAAAGCGATCGTCGAGCGGCCGGGCGTGTCGCGCGACGTTTACGAGCAGGTCACCAAATCGCTGGGTTGATCCTCACTTGACCCAGTCGGCAACCTGTCCCGCGATATCGTTTGCGGCCGTGTTCAACGCGCGCCCGATCTCACGCGCCTGGATCGCGGCGAGCGGCTGACGCGCCTCGAAGCGGCGCGTGGCGATGCTGCCCTTACTACCCGAGACGATACCGTCGTAGACGATGACCGCCTGCATCGTGACCGGGTCCACGCCAAAGCGCATCAGCTGGCCCGAAACGCGCGTGCCGGGATCGAGCGTGGACTGACGGTAATCGAGCACGACGCGTCCAGTGCGCGTGGCTACGGTCTCACTGATGAGCCGCTGGAAAAGCCGCGCGGGCGGCTCATTCCACGCCGCGTCCTTGACATAGGCGAGCTCGGAAGCTCCGTCATAGACCGGAATACGCGCGGTCGCGAGCGCGGCAGGCACGATCGGCGTCAAGATGGTGATCGTCTCCCCTGCGTCGGCGGTGCGCGTCGCACCCGCGGGCATCATCGTAGCGGGCGTGAGCGTCAGCAACGACTTGGGTGGCTTCGGTCCGAAACTAACGCAGCCGCCGAGCAGTGCTACGCCCAGAAGCGCGACGACGATCTTCATTTTCGGTCTCCGTTCGGCTGATAGTCGGGCAGGCGCGGCGATCCGATCAGGCTGGTCGCGCCGCCCTGGTCGATGCGGCCAGCAACCGCGGTCAGGCTTTCGGACATGACGCGCAGGTCGCGGACGAGTTGCCCAACCTCAGGCAATGTCTGCTTGGTAAAGGTCTGGACGCCGGGTTGCGCGTCTTTTAGCGTCACGTCGAGCGTCGTCATGCTACGGTTGGCGGCTGCGATCGCCTTGCGCATGTCGCTGATTAGCGGCGCCGATTGTCCGTCGACCGTAGCGGCCAGATTGCCGATTTTTTCGGATGCGATCCCCGCCTGGCGCAGCGCGATCCGCGTCTCCGCGATCGTCGCCGCAATCTCGGGTCCGCGGTCGGCAAGCGAGCCCGACAAGCGATCGACGTTTTGCAAGATGCCGGTCAGCGATTTCTGGTTCTTGTCGCTCAGCAACTCGGTTAAACGTTCGGTGAGCGTCGAGATGCGCTCGAGCAGCTGCGGTGCTGAACTCAGCAGAGCGCCAAGCCCGCCGCGTTTGGTGGGAATGACGGGGACGCCCGCAGGGCCAGGATCGGTGATCGGGGGGGCGCCCTTGACTGCGCCGTCGAGTGTCACTTGCGACACGCCGGTGAAGCCAACTCCCGCGATCGTAGCGGTTGTGCCCTGCAGGATCGGCGTTTCGTCCTTTACCTCGACGCGGACACGCACGAATTCGGGATTGTCCTTCCACAGCGCGATATCGGTGATCTGTCCCGAAGGCACGCCCGCAAACGTGACGCTTGACCCCTGCGCCAGCCCTTCGACCGACTGCTTGAAAAAGATGTCATAAGTTTTCGTGCCGCCGCCCGACACGCCCGACAACCATACCAGGAACACCGCGACGGCGACCAGCAGCGCCAGTACCACGCTGCCGACAAGGACCTGGTTAGAACGGGTTTCCATCAGGCAGCCTTCTCGATTGAAGTGACGTTCTGGCTGCGCGCTACCGCGGCAGTCGCCGCCCGCCCGCGCGGGCCGTTGAAATATTCCTGGATCCACAGATGGTCTAGCTCGAGTAGCTCGGGGATCGAGCCGATCGCGATCAGCTTTTTATCCGCAAGCACCGCGACGCGGTCGCAGATCGCATAGAGCGTGTCGAGATCGTGCGTGATGAGGAACACCGACAGGCCGAGCGTTTTCTTGAGGCCGAGCGTCAGCGCATCGAACGCCGCAGCGCTGATCGGGTCGAGGCCGGCGGTCGGTTCGTCGAGAAACAGCAATTCCGGATCGAGCGCGAGCGCGCGAGCGAGGCCGGCGCGCTTTCGCATGCCACCCGACAGCTCGGCAGGATATTTCGGCCCGGCATCCACGGGAAGCCCGGTCATTGCGACCTTGTATGCGGCGATTTCGTCGAGCAGCGCTTTCGACAGCGCTGGGTAAAACTCATGGAGAGGTAACTCGACATTCTCAGCAACGGTGAGCGTCGAAAATAGGGCACCGTTCTGAAACAGCACGCCCCAGCGCTTGCGTACCGCGGTCGTTTCCTGCTCGTCGCGGTCCAGCATCGACTCGCCAAATACCTCGATTTGACCCGAGGCGGGTGTTTGCAGTCCGATGATCGAGCGCATCAACACCGATTTGCCAGTTCCCGACCCACCGACGACGCCCAGAATCTCACCGCGGCGCATGTCGAGGTCGAGGCCGTCGTGGATCACCGTCTCGCCGAACCGATTGACCAGGCCGCGCACGGCCACGACCATTTCGCTTTCCTGGGACTCGGCAGCCGCGACGCTCATTTCCAGCCGATTCCCGTGAAGAACACCGCGAACAGCGCATCGAGCACGAAAACGAGGAAGATCGCCTGAACGACCGCAGCGGTAGTCCGCGATCCGACCTGTTCGGCATCCCCTTCCACTTGCAGGCCCTGATAGCATCCGGCGAGCCCGATGAGCAGGCCGAACACGGGTGCCTTGATAAGGCCGATGTAAACGTCAGTCATTGGCACGACTTCGCGAATACGCTGAACATAGGTGACGGGGGGGATGCCCAGCGACACCCAGCAGAACAGCATGCCGCCGATGATGGCGATGATCGACGAATAGAAGGCCAGCAGCGGCATCATTAGCACCGCCGCCAGTACGCGCGGCAAAACTAAGGCCTCGTTGGGCGACACGCCGATCGTGCGCATCGCATCGATCTCTTCGGTCAATTTCATGGTGCCGAGTTGCGCGGCAAATGCCGAGCCCGAACGTCCCGCGACCATGATCGCGGTCATCAGCACGCCCAATTCGCGGAACGTGATCCGCCCGACGAGATTGATCGTAAAACTTTCAAAGCCGAACTGCGCGAGCTGCACCGCTCCCTGCTGCGCGATGACCAGGCCGATCAGAAAACTCATTAGCCCGATGATGCCAAGCGCCGAGACGCCGACGACCTCGAAGCGCTGAACCACGGCGTTCGCACGAAAGCGTTTTGGATGCCGAATGACATTGCCGAACGCGATGCAAACCGCGCCGAAGAAGCCGAGCAGCCCAAGCAGCGTGCGTCCGGCGATCTGCGTGGCTTCGCCGATCTCGCCAAGCACGCGCGCCAGCGGGGTGACGCGGTCGGGCCGCACTTTCATGCTGGTATCACCGCGGCGGACCTGATCGATCAGGTGCAGCGCGTCCTCGTTCGCTCCCGAGATCTCGGCGCCACTGCTGCGCTGCAACCGGTGGACGAGCCATGCCCCGACGGTGTCGATCCTCTCGACCGCCGACAGGTCGATCGTCGATGCGCGCTCGTTCCCTGCTTCGATCCGGCTCGGCACAGAGCCGAGCCGCGCGAGTGTCCACGTGCCGCTCAGCCGCAGCGCGCGTCCCGCGCTCTCATCGAGGTGGAAGTCGGCGACGTCGTTCATCGCACGGGGTGATGCGGCATTACGGCTGGCGCGGCAAGCTGCCGAAGCGTTAGGACAGCCCGATGAACCGCACACCGATCCTGCTTGCGATCTACGATCTCGACAAGACGATCACGCGACGCCCGACCTTCGCCCCGTTTCTCAAGCACGCGCTGCGAACGCGCGCGCAGTGGCGGTGCATTTTCGTTCCGCTCGTCGCCCTCACGACACTGTTTTATGCGGTGCGCCTGATCGATCGCGGTCGGCTGAAGGAATTGAACCACGCACTGTTGATCGGGCCGCGGCTGCCCGCCGCCGAAGCCGAGCGGCTGGTTGCGTCGTTCGCCGAAGCCACGTCGCGCAACAATGTGTCTGACCGCGCGCGCGCGCAGATCGAAGCTGATCGGGCGGAAGGGCGTCGGCTGGTGCTCGCTAGCGCAAGCTACACGTTCTATATTCGGGCCATCGCAGCATTGCTCTGCTTCGACGACACCATCGGGACCGACTGCGCGCGCGGACTCGACGATACGATCCTCGCACGGATCGACGGCGAGAATTGTTATGGCGCAGCCAAGCGACGCAAGGTGGAGGCGTGGCTGGCGCGTGAAGGGCTCGCGCGCGACGCCGTGCACATTCGCTTCTACTCGGACCATGTGTCCGACGCGCCGATGTTCGAGTTTGCTGACGAAGCCATCGCCGTCAACGCGCAGCCGCCGCTGGTGACTCTTGCAAAGCGCCGAAACTGGCGGCTCGAACACTGGCATCAACCAAGCGCGATCGCCGAGAGCTGACGTCCGTAATCATTTTCGCCGCGGTGCGTCGCACGGCGAAAGCTGTAGAAGCGATCGGCATCGGTATAGGTGTCGAGGCCAAGCGCAATCACTTGCCCGATGCCTGCCGCCGCGAGCCGCTGCGCGACATAAGCTTCGAGATCGAAGTGCGCGTGCCCGGCGCGACGCGCATCGGCGAAGAAGCTTTCATTGGCGGGGTCTTCATCCACGAAGCGATTGCGGAACGCGGCATCGACTTCGTACGATGCACGCGCGATGCACGGGCCGATCGCAGCGATGACGTATTCGCGCCGTCCGCCGAGCACTTCCATTGCGACGATCGTCGCGTCGGTCACGCCGGCAAGCGCGCCTTTCCACCCCGCATGCGCAGCGCCGATCACGCCGCGTTCAACATCGGCGAACAGCACGGGTGCGCAATCGGCGGTGACGATGCCAAGCGCGAGACCAGGGCGATTGGTGACGATCGCGTCCGCGCGCGGGCGAGCCTCGTCGTCCCACGGGACGCTCACTGTGACCGACACAGCCGAGTGAATCTGGTGGACACTGACCAACTGCGCGCCGGGCGCGACCGCTGCCAGCGCGCGTGCGCGGTTCGTGGCGACGGCGGACGGCTCGTCGCCTGAGCCAAGGCCAGTGTTGAGCCCTGCTACAACGCCGATCGAGACGCCGCCGCGTCGCCCGAGGAACCCGTGGCGAAGCGCACCGAAGCCAGGCACGCGAATTGGATCGATGCTCATGCGAACCCCGCGGGCATGGGCCAGCCGTTGCCCGTCAATGCCATCGCGCGGAATAAGACACCCATTGCCCCAGGATCGGTCAACCTATGGTGCGCGACTGCTACCGCGTCCGCAGCATCGGGCGAGCAGCTTGCGAGTTTCGCGGCGCGCGCGGCAAGCCCGAGCTGGCCCAGGAAGTCGCGCTGCGCGACCGGCCCATAGACAATTGCACCCGCACGCGCTGCCGCGGCGCCAAGCACCGCGAAATCAACATGAGCCGACAGATCGACGCTGCCCGGCGCATCAAACGGGTTGGTGAATGCATGTGCCCGCACCGCCTGCAGCGTTTCGCCAAGCGCAGGTCCTTCATACCCATAATCGATGATCAGCATCGCACCGCCCTGAACCGCGAGCCGTCGTGCCAGCGCATCGACGACCGCCACCCCGGCTGGCGCGGATTCGACGACACTACCGGGCGGCGCGTCGCGTAGATGCGGCGGCACAACCGCCGCGGGCAATGCTGGCCCCGCGATCGGGACGAACAGCGTGCCCTGACTGGCGACCAAGCGCCGATGCCAGCCATCGATCCCGCGCACTGCCTGTTCGATCGGCAGCGCGTCGAAGAATTCGTTCGCGACGATGATCAGTGGTCGGTCGCCGGGAAGATCCACCAAGCCGTCGTGCCATACCGCATCGGGTACGCGCGTCGCCTGTTCGCGGCGCAGCCGTGGCGAGGCTTCGATAAAATGCAGGGGCAGGTCGAGTCCGCTTGCGCGCCAAGCGCGACGTGCATCGGCGGCGAGCGTTCCGCGTCCCGGCCCGAGCTCGACGAACGCTGCGTCGTTTTGGCTAGCCCGCGCGCACAGGTTGGCGATCCATGCGCCGATCAGTTCGCCAAACATCTGGCTGATTTCGGGCGCGGTGACGAAGTCACCTTCGGCCCCGATCGCAAATTGCGTCGCGTAATATTCGGCATTGGCGGCAGCCATGTAGCGGCTAACCGGCAGCGGCCCGGCAAGCGCGATCGCGCGCGCGAGTCGCTCGGGCAACGCCCCGCGCTCGTTCACGCGACGCTCGCGCTCCCTGCAATTGGCTCGATACGCTGGCGACGTTTGGCCGAGGTCGCCACCAGCCACAGCCCGACGAGGATCATCGGCACCGACAGCGTCTGACCCATCGTCAGCCCCCACCACAGATTGTCAAGACCGGCATCGGGTGCGCGGTACTGCTCGAGAGCGATCCGTATTGCGGCATAAGCGATCAGCCCCGCGCCGAGGAGACGCCCCGGATAGTAACGCGCATCGGTCCTAAAAAAGAGCCACGCCATCAGCGCGAGCACCAGCGTCCCTTCGCCAAGCATCTCGTAAAGCTGACTGGGGTGGCGCGGTTCGGGTCCAGCGCCGGGGAACACGATCCCCCAGGGCACGTCGGTCACACGGCCCCAAAGTTCACCATTTATGAAGTTGGCGGGCCGCACGAACAATGGCCCAAGCGGCGCGACGACGGTCACGTAATCGGCGACGCGCAACATTTGCAGGCGTTGCGAGTATGCGAACCATGCGACGCCGGCAATCAAGCCGATCAGCCCGCCGTGGAAGGACATGCCGCCTTCCCAAAGCTTCAGCAGATCGAGCGGGGTCGCGAACATGTCGGGCTTGTAGAACAGCGCATAGCCGAGCCGCCCGCCGCCGATGATGCCAAGCGTTGCCCAGAGCACGAAGTCATCGGCGTGACGCCGCGCCATCGGCGCGCCGGGCCGTGCCAGCAGCCGCGTCAGATAC
>JAYTAR010000460.1:0-2698 GCA_043737455.1 Sphingomonadales bacterium
CGCTACGCCATCGACGGTGCGGTCGAGCAGGTCCGGCGTGCCTATGACATCGCGGGCGGACGCGGCGCGATCAATATCAACGTCCTTTGGGAAATGGGCGGCGCGCAGCCGATCCTGCACGGCGTTCTCGAACGCACCAAGGGCATGATTTCAGGGGTCACCTGCGGTGCTGGCATGCCGTATAAATTGTCGGAGATCACCGCTTCATACGGGGTGAGCTATCTGCCGATCATCAGCTCGGCGCGGGCGTTCCGTGCGCTCTGGAAGCGCGCCTATTCGAAGGCGGCGGACTTCCTGTCGGCGGTCGTCTATGAGGATCCCTGGCTCGCGGGCGGACACAATGGTCTGTCGAACGCCGAGGATCCCCGCGTACCGCAGCCGCCGTTCCCACGCGTCAAGGCGCTGCGCGACACGATGCGTGAGGGCGGCATTCCCGATTCGACTCCGATCGTGATGGCGGGCGGCGTCTGGTATCTGCGCGACTGGGAGGATTGGATCGACAATCCCGAGCTCGGCAGCATCGCTTTCCAATTCGGAACGCGGCCTTTGCTGACGCAGGAGAGCCCGATCCCGCAAGGGTGGAAGGACGTGCTGACCACGATCGAGCCAGGCGACGTGCTGCTCCACAAATTCTCGCCGACGGGCTTTTATTCGTCGGCGGTCCGCAATCCCTTTCTGCGCAATCTCGAGGCACGCAGCGAACGCCAGATCGCGTTCTCGGGCGAGGCGGCGGGCGACCATACCCACCAGCTCGATGTCGGGGTGAAGGGCCGCAATTTCTGGGTTACGCGTGGCGATCTGATGCGCGCGCGCGAATGGTTCGGCCTCGGCTTCACCGATGCGTTGAAGACTCCCGACAACACGCTCGTGTTCGTGACGCCCACCGAGAAGGCGACGATCCGCAAGGATCAGGCCGATTGCATGGGGTGTCTTTCGCATTGCGCATTCTCGGCGTGGAAAGACCATGACGATCACACGACCGGTTACCTCGCCGATCCGCGCAGCTTCTGCATCCAAAAGACGCTGCAAGACGTCGCGCATGGCGGGCCGATCGACGACAATCTCGTTTTCGCGGGTCACGGCGCGTATAATTTCCGGCGCGACCCGTTTTATTCGAACGGGTTCGTACCGACGGTCAAGCAGTTGGTGGAGCGTATCCGGACGGGGGACTGAAAGCTGGTCCGAAATGGCTTGGCTATTCCGCGTTTGTGCCTGCGCTTCTCATCGGCGCGATCATCGAGACCGCGAGCGCGGCGATGGCGGTGCCGACCGCGCTCCATAGGATGATCGCAAGCACCGCGATCGCCTGTGCCGCGAATTGTGTGAGAACGTTCGCGCCATCCTCGAGCCCGGGACCGCCGAGCGCGGTCAGCACGAATGCCGGGAACGCCAGCGCGCCGACGATGCCGCCGACACCGTGCGCGACGAATGCCGAGCCTGCCTCGCCGATGTGCAACCGATCGACAAAGCGTGCGAGCAGCAGCGCCAGCGCGGCGGCGACCCCGCCAAGCACGATCGCCCCGAGCGGCCCGACGAATCCGGCGCTGGTTGCGATCGCGGCAAGCGCGGCGACGATCCCCGTCGCGCAGCTCGCGGCAACGTCGGGGCTGCGCCGCGCGGCAATCGCCCACGCCGTGAGTAGCCCTGCACCGACCGCAAGCAGGGCGTCGATAAGCGCCGACGCGGCATCGTCGCCGCCGCCAAGCGCCGAACCACCGATTATCCCCAGCCAGCCAAAAGTCAGCAATGCCGCCCCGCCGAGCGGCATGCGCCCGACCGCGGCCGTGTCGTCGCGCCCGCGCAGCAGCAGTCCGACGACGAGCGCGGCGACGCCCGCAACGATCTGCACGACGATACCTCCCGCGTAATCGAGCGCTCCGAGTTCGGCGAGCCAGCCGCCGCCCCACATCCAGCGCGCGACGGGAACATAGACGATAAGCAGCCATATCGCCGCGAACGGCACGAACCACGCGAGCCGCGCGCGCCCCGCGACCGCCGCACCCAAGGTCGCGAGCGCCACTGCCGCCACGACGGTCTCGAACAGCGCGTAGAGCGATTCGGGAATCGTGGTTCCGCCACGCAGATCGGCAAGGTTGGCGAGCAGCAGATTGCCCGCGCCGCCAAGCCATGTACTGCCTTCGCCAAACGCGAGACTGTAACCGACGAGCGCAAAAACCAGCAGCGCGATCGCGCCCACTAACGCGACGGGCAGCGCCAACGGACGATCGCTTGCGCGCTCACGCAGTAGCACTAGCCCCGGCAAAATTGCCAGCGCCAGCATCGTCGCGGCAAGCACCCAGGCGCTGTCGCCACTGTCGGCGACGACCATGGGCTGCGCAAGCGCGGGCGTGGCCACCATCGCAAATGCCGGGAAGATCGCAAATTTCGTCATCGTCGTTTCCACCTGTTCGTGCCACCGCGTACCCGCTGGGCGTTAACGCAAGGCTTACTCGCGCCCTTGTCGCTTGCTTGCCAATTTGGCAGGGACGTCGTCGAGAGGAAACGTCGATGCGTGCATTGCTCGTTCTGTCGCTGCTGGCGATCGCGACTACCCCTGCGCTCGCGGCAAAAAAACTTCCCTATTGGGCGTCGCTCGGTGCCGGGGAAGTCATGATGCGGTCGGGACCGGGGCGCAACTTTCCCGGACAATGGCTCTACAAGCGCGCGGGCCTGCCGGTGAAGGTCATAAAGGTCTACA
>JAYTAR010000461.1:0-6703 GCA_043737455.1 Sphingomonadales bacterium
CGCATAGAACGCGACGTGATCGCGCAGCGCTGCGAACGAGGGGGTTGGACTGGCGTAGCTCCAACCAACACGGGGTAGCACGACATCTCCTACGACCACGTCCCAATACGTCGCCGCACCCTTCCATTCGCAGAAGGAACTGCCTTCGGCGCGGCGCAGCGTGTTGGGTGCGATATCGATACGTGGGATATAATAGCTCGGCGGATGGCTCGTCTCCAAAGTACGGATCGAGCGGCGCGAATCGGCGATGATCTGACCGCAATGTTCGATCAGACTCCACGCGTCACTTGCCTGAGCGATTGGCGGGCGCGGGAAGGCCCACACGCTCTCTTGGCCGAGACCCGCGAGATCGGGTCGCGGCCTCATTTTAGAACGACCCGGCGTACGACCCACTGCAGCGCGGGGCGGACACGCAGGAACCCGAGATTTGCTGTCTCAAATGCCTGCAGCACTATTGGCAAGCGGGCGAGCAACTTGGTGGCGTCAACGAAGTAGATCGCACCGCGCGTGTTGGGCCGACGCATCAGCGAGATTTCTGCACGACAGAGCGGGCAGATGCCATCGTGCCAGACGGTGGGGCTAGTCATAAGCCGTATATGGGAAGCCTGCTATTAAAGTGCATCGGCGAAATTGCGAATCAGTTTGGCTCGCAACTTGTCGAGGAAGCAAGCCGTTCGGTAATCACATTTGCTCGGCGTCCCATCTGAAGGAACCCGAATGAGCGACAACAGTCTCCCCGAACTGCCGGCGGGCGCCTTCGCGAAGCAGGATCCGGGCAAAGATCTCGACTTCTACGCGCCGCCGCGGCTGGTCACGCACATCGATGCCGGTGCTATCGCCGCGCTGACCGGCTTCTACCGTGAGCGCCTGCCCGAGGGCGGTGGCGTGCTCGATCTGATGTCGAGTTGGGTCACTCATCTCCCGGAAGACCGCCGTTATGGCAAGGTCATCGGCCACGGAATGAACGCTGAGGAGCTCGCCGCCAATCCCCGGCTGAGCCACCGGTTCGTGTAGGATCTCAACTTGGACCCCACGTTGCCGCTTGATGACGAAGCCTGCGATGCCGCGCTCTGCTGCGTCGGCGCGCAATATCTGCAGCGCCCGGTTGAGGCGTTCGCCGACGTGCGGCGGGTCCTTGTTGCGGGCGGCCCCTTTGTAGTCAGCTTCTCCAACCGCTGCTTCCCAACCAAGGCGGTGGCGATCTGGCGGGCGCTCGGCACCGATGGACACGCGGAGCTGGTGAAGTTCTACTTAAAACGGGCGGGGTTTTCCGCAGTGCAGGTCCATGTGTTGGTCAACGGCCTGGCCGGCGATCCGCTGATTGCGGTCACCGGCCGCGCCTGAACTCGGCTAGGTTGTAGACATCACTGGGCTTTGCGGCGAAGAAGTTTAGGGGCGAAGCTCGTGCCGCGAGAAACACAGTCGCAAGCAGGGATGGCGGCTTTTCACGGTCGATGGCCAGCGGTTTGGCAGACAAGCTGCCATCGTTCTGGGCTGTACGTGCCGGTCAAGTTGTTTGACCCGCATGAACGAACGACTTCTTCCATGAGGCTGCTCAAGGTCGTTGAATGGCCGACTTTTGGTCTCCAAGCGCCTAATTCGCAATCTTGTTTAACGCTTTGTCGAGTCCGCAAGCCGGCGAAATTGGTCAAAAGGCCTTCTTGGCGAAAGACACGAACGGTGTAGTCGTATTGCCTTCGGTCTGTAGAAGGCGCCAGACCATGTCTGATTGACCAAGCACTGAGGTAGGTTGATCGTCCTTGCTACTTCGATCACTGATCAGGTGTGCGCTGCAACTCGTGGGTAGACGGGGTCCGCCTCCAACTGTTGCGGTCAATAGAGAGCCAAGGGTAGCACAGCTTTAATGACCGAAAGATTGCGTCTTGAACGGGTGACCAAAAGCGTGCCGATTGGGCGAGTTCTGTTTCGCGGGCTCGACCTGTCGGTCGCGCCAGGCGAGTTTGTCGCTATTTTGGGGGAGTCAGGGTCGGGCAAGTCAACGTTGCTCAACATCATTGCCGGACTGGACAGCGTCGACGCGGGCGCCGTGACGATCGATGGCGAAGCACTTACCGGGCTGGACGATCACGCTCTTACCGAATTGCGCCGCCGCAGGGTCGGCTTTGTGTTCCAAGCGTTTCATGTTCTCCCTTATCTGACCCTCGCGAAGAACGTCGCGCTGCCGATCGCGCTTGGCGACGGGCTCGCGTCTGACTCGCTAGAACGCGCGCGAGCAATGCTAGCTGCGGTCGGCCTGGCCGGTCGCGCTGACGCATATCCGCGCGACCTTTCGGGGGGCGAACTGCAGCGAGTTGCGATTGCGCGTGCGCTTGTCCATGACCCTGCGCTCATCCTAGCCGACGAACCCACGGGCAATCTGGATCCTGAGACCGCAGCGCGGATCATGGCGCTGTTTGCAACTGCGACGCGCGAGCGCGGAGCCGGCGCAGTGCTCGTTACGCACTCTGCGGCTGCGGCCGCGGTCGCCGACCGTACGCTCGTGCTGACTCCTGAGGGGTTGATCGTAGCGTGACTTCCGTAACTGCCTGGTTGATCGGCGGAGAGTGGCGGCAGCACCCTGCGCGCATCGCAATGGCTTTGATCGCGATCGCAACGGGCGTCGCGCTTGGCTTCGCTGTTCATCTCGTGAATGCATCGGCACTAGCCGCGTTTGGAAAGGCGTTGCGAACCGTCAATGGCACCGCCGACCTGCAAATCAGAGCAGCGAGCACACTCGGCTTTGACGAGGCGCTCTACCCACGTATCGTTGACGTTGCCGGGGTCACCGACGCAAGCCCGGTGGTCGAGCTGAAGGCAGTCGCTGGACGCGGAGCGGCGATCACGCTGCTGGGGCTCGACATCATCCGTGCTGGGAACGTTACGCCCAGCCTGATTGGGCTGCCGTCCAATGGCGAAGGTCTGGGAGCCGACTCGGTGTTCGCCGACGACAGCCTGTTCATGTCACGCGCCGCGCTTGCCGGCTTGCGGGCAAAGGTTGGCGATCCGATGATGCTGCGCGCCAACGGTCGCGCTGCGCGTTTTGTCGTTCGCGGGCTGCTACCTGGCGTTGCCGAAGGGCAACGGATCGCGGTGGTCGATATTGCGGCGGCGCAGTGGCGCTTCGGACGGCTGGGACGCATCGATCGTATCGACCTGGACCTGGCCGAGGGCGTTGACGTAGGTTCCGTGCGCCGGACGCTTGCCAACCTACTTCCCGCCGATGCTCTGTTGACCGACGGGGCTGACACAGCAAGCCAAGGCGACGCCCTGTCGCGAGCCTACCGCGTCAATCTTGAAATGCTTGCGCTCGTTGCGCTGCTAACGGGGGCGTTCCTGGTTTACTCGACGCAGACATTGGCAGTGGCGCGTCGGTTGCAGGGCTTCGCACTACTGCGCACGATCGGCATGCAACGCAGCGGCGTGCGCGCGCTGGTGGCGATCGAAGGCGCAGTGACCGGGGTCGTCGGCGCAGCCATCGGCATTGCTGGCGGCTATGCGCTTGCGGCCGTTGCGCTACGCGTGTTCGGCGCGGGGCTTGGCGGAGTGACCTTCGATCAAGTCGCGCCGGGTCTGGTTGCCGAGCCGATCGCAGCTGCGGGCTTCTTTACGCTTGGCGTCGCCGCGGCGGTTGGCGGCAGTCTGGTTCCAGCTTCGAGCGCAGCCCGGGCCGCACCCGCCGCCGCGCTGAAGAACGTGGGCGACACGCTGGATCCGCGCGCTGCGCTGCGCTGGCGGTTACCGCTAATCCTGCTTGCCACCGGCGTCGGCGCAGCGCTGCTGCCCGCGGTCGCCGCCTTGCCGCTGTTCGGCTATCTCTCGGTCGCGCTGCTGCTTGCCGGAGGGATCCTAGCGATGCCGGCTGTGGCCCGTCTCGCGCTCGCTCCGCTGGTACGTACCCCGCGGCGACCCATAGCGCTTGACCTCGCGATCCAGCATCTGCACGGCGCGCCCAACGCGGCGGCTACGGCGCTATGCGGAATCGTTGCCAGCACTGCGCTGATGATAGCCATGGCGGTAATGGTGACCAGTTTTCGCGGCGCAGTCGACGAATGGCTCGGCGACGTGTTGACCGGCGACCTATACCTGCGGAGCGACCCGGGATCCGGGAGCTTCGACAGGGTGGCGCAAGCGCGATTGAGGGCCGTACCAGGGGTGGCTGCGATCGTCTTCAATCGCCAGCTACCGATCTCGCTTGCCGCCGACCGTCCGCCTATGTCGCTGATCGTGCGGCCGTCGAGCGGAGGGCTTGAGGCGGCGATAACCGTAGGTGCGTCGCGACCGGCGGCACCGGGCAGCATCGGCGTTTCACTGTCCGAACCCGCCGCGCGCTTGTTGCGCCTGTCAGCGGGCGATGCGATTGCGCTGCCAATTGCGCCAGACCGCCAATTCACCGTGACGAGCGTGTGGCGCGATTACGCGCGACAGTCGGGTGCGATTGCGATCGACGATGCCGAATACACGCGGCTGACGGGCGATCAGGTCCGCGACGACGCAACAATCACGCTCACGCCTGGAGCCGACTTGGGATCCGTGAAGCGGGCGTTGGTCGCGGCCTCCCCGCAAGCCGCGCGCAGTCGCATCCAGATCGCCGAGTCGGCGACGCTGCGTCGCTTCGCACTGACGTTGTTCGACCGCAGCTTTGCGATCACCTACGCGCTTGAAGCTGTTGCGGTGCTCGTCGGGCTAGCGGGGGTAGCGGCGGCGACCTCGGCGCAAGCGATCGCCCGAACGCGCGAGTTCGGCATGCTCCGTCACCTTGGGCTGACACGCGGTCAGATCGTCGCGATGCTGGGGATCGAAGGCGCGCTGCTCGGCGCTGTGGGAGGGATTGCGGGGATCGCGCTCGGTATCGCCATCGGCCAAGTGCTGATCCATGTCATCAACCCGCAATCGTTTAACTGGACGATGACCACGCGGCTTCCGCTTGGCACGATAGCGGGCGTGATCGTGACGCTGATCTCGGCGGCAATGCTGACCGCGATGCTTGCCGGCAGGCGCGCGGTGTCGGTGGACGCGGTGCGCGCGGTCAGAGCCGACTGGTGATCGCGCGCTTGCTTCGGTCGGTAACGGCCTTGCTGCTCGTTGCAGCGGCACCTGCGCCCTACCCGGTGGTGACGCCAGGACGCGCGTTCACCTTTCCTGCCGACCATGGCGCTCACAATGCCTATCGTACGGAGTGGTGGTATGTGACCGGCACCGTACGCGCCGACGACGGTCGCGACCTCGGGTTCCAGGTGACCTTCTTCCGCACCCGCCCTCGTGTAGACCCCGCCAACCCCAGCGCGTTCGCCCCGCGACAGGTGGTGTTCGCGCACGTCGCGGTGTCCGATACGCGGGCCGGGCGGCTGTTGCACGACAGTCGCGCGGCACGCAGCGGCTTTGGCATCGCAGGTGCTCGCATGGGCGATGGCGACGTGCGGCTGCGCGACTGGCGGCTCGTGCGCCTGGTGGACGGGCGCTGGCGTACGAAGATCACCGCGCGAGGCTTCGCCCTCGACTTGACCTTCGTGCCGACGCAACCGCCGCTGCTCCAAGGCGAGCGAGGCTATAGCCGCAAGGGACCGCGCCCAAGTGAGGCAAGCTACTACTACTCGATCCCTCAGCTCGCGGTAACGGGGACAATCACCACCAAAGGCGCGGCAAACCACGTTAGGGGTCGTGCGTGGCTCGACCGCGAATGGTCGTGCAACTTCCTGAACCGGGCAGCCGTTGGATGGGACTGGGTGGGGCTCAACTTGGACGACGGCGGTGCGCTGATGGCGTTCCGTATTCGTCGCGCCGACGGATCGACGTTGTGGGCGGGGGGCAGCTACCGCGACCGCGCTGGAAGAACCGCGGTGCTCGCGCCTAGCGACGTCGCGTTTCGTCCGCTGCGCCGCTGGCGGTCGGCACGAACGCGCGCGACGTACCCGGTGGCTCAATCGCTGAGCTTTCGTCTGCCCGGCGGCATCCGGACGCTGACGCTAATCCCCTTCTTCAACGACCAGGAGATCGACGGGCGAGCTAGCGGCTTGCCGGTCTACTGGGAGGGTGCGGTGCGCGCTGCAGGCGCTTCCGGCTATTTGGAGCTAACCGGCTATGCTGCGCCGCTTGTCATGTGAGGTGCCTCGCTGGAAGGAGCGGTAACTGTAGTCCGGACGACCGTCCACGTATGGACAACGAAGAAGGGCTCTTAAGCGTCTTAGATTGGGTCAAGGCCATCAAGAATGACAAGGCACGTTCATGAAATAGGTGGTTGGCCAAGTCAGTTGCCGCTTCCATTCCTCAATCAGTTCGCGAAGGTCGACAGACTTGTTCAGCGCTCGTCGTCGGCCACCTCTTCTATCAAGACGTGCACCCAGCCTTGCGAATACGTGTAAGACTTGTAGGGTGGATGGTAGAGGCAGAAGTCCTTGTTGGTCGTCGCGGGATTGCCAGCGCCGGTCAGCGGCCTAACCTTGTAGAGCTTCCATGCACGCTGGTGCTTGTCGCTGGTGAAGGGTCGGCCGCTACCCCCCGGGCTCGACCTGGGGTCTGCCTACCTTCATCTTCCTCGCTGATTGAAAAAACGCCCTGCGTCGATCTGCTTGCGAACCAAGCGATATTTCCCCGCGCCCTTATTGGGACTGATCCGCCCGCGCTTTGAGATAAGTGTACAGCTTGCGTCGCTCGTCTGTCGTGAGGAAGGCGAAGCGTCCTTTGGCCACACTGACCATGAGCTCGT
>JAYTAR010000462.1:0-2695 GCA_043737455.1 Sphingomonadales bacterium
ATCGCTTCACCGATGACGGGCATCCGCGCCGCTTCGTCGTCGGTCAGCACGCCGTCGCCAAGGCCGAACGCACGCACGAGGCTGCGGTGTACCAGCAAATCGGCGTAGCGGCGGATCGGCGAGGTAAAGTGCGCGTAGCTGCCGAGCGCCAGCCCGAAGTGGCCAGTGTTGGCAGGCGCGTAATAGGCTTGGGTCTGCGTGCGCAGGATCTGTTCCATGACCTGATGTTTATGCTCAGCATCGCCCACCTTTGCGATCAGGCGGTTGAAGACTGCTGGCGTCACTACTTGTCCCAGCGCGAACTCGACCTCGAAGGTCTTCAGATAATCCTTCAGCGCGACCAGCTTCTCCCGGCAGGGAACCTCGTGGTCGCGGTACATGACGGGCGATTTCTGCGCTTCGAGCGCCTTGGCAGCGGCGACGTTCGCCGCGATCATGAAGTCCTCGATCAGCCGGTGTGCGTCGAGCCGCTCGCGCACCGCGATGCTCGTGATGCGGCCGTCGTCGTCAAGTTGGACGCGACGCTCGGGCAAATCGAGGTCGAGCGGTTGGCGATTGGCGCGGGCCTTGGCAAGCAGCGCCCATGCTGCCCACAGATGGCGAAGGTGTTCAGGTGGATCACCATCATCGATCGCCGCCTGCGCACCTTCGTAAGCAAGGTTTGCGCATACCCGAATGACCGCGCGCGTGAAGCGCGACGCGACGATGCGACCCTCGTCATCGATCGTCATGTGGCACGCAAGCGCCGCGCGGTCGACGCCCGCTTTTAACGAACATATGTCCGACGACAGCTCGTGCGGCAGCATCGGCACGACACGATCAGGAAAGTACACGCTGTTGCCGCGCTTCCTCGCCTCACGGTCGAGTGCACTGCCGGGCCGAACGTAGAATGATACGTCGGCGATGGCGACGATCGCATCATAGCCACCGGCGTCGTTTGGTGTCGCCCATACGGCATCGTCGTGATCGCGCGCGTCGGCCGGGTCGATCGCAACGATCGGCAGGTGGCGCAGGTCTTCGCGAGTGCCCAGCGACGTATGCGCAACCTTGTGCGCCTCGGCGATGACACCGTCTCCAAATTGGTCGGGGATGCCGTGCTTGTGGATCGCGATGAGGCTGAAACTTTTTGGCGCGAACGGGTCGCCCAGTACCTGTGTGATGCGCGCGGCAATGCGCGGCGGACGGCCGGTCTTTTCGGCAAGGACAAGGTCGCCGTCCTTCGCATCGCCTAGATCGACGATCAGCGTGTCGCGCCGTTCACGCTTGTCGACGGGTTTCAGATAGTGCCGACCGCCTTCGGTGCGCACCACGCCGAGCATCAGTTCCTCGCCGCGCGCGAGTGTCTTCATCGGGTGGACGATGTGCCCACTCCCCGCCTCCTCGGTGCGCCCGAGGAAGCGGTCACCAACGCCAAGGGCGCCTTTGCGGCCGCGCTCGATAACGCGCAGCCGCGGCGGCGGCACGCCCTCGGCGCTCCACGCTTCGGGCGTGGCGATTACTGCGTCGCCGTCGATGTCGGTGACGCGCATCACCGTAACCTTGGGCACGCCGCCCATCTTATGGAACGCCCGGCCCGGCGCGCTGTCGATCAGCCCTTCGTCGGCCATGTCCTTGAGCAAAGCCTTGAGCGCAATCTTGTCACTACCATGCAGGCCGAACGCGCGCGCAATCTCGCGCTTGCCGACATTGCCGTCGGCCGTAGTGATGAATTTGAGGATCGCATCACGCGACGGCAGACTTGGGTGCGGCACGGCCATGGAGCCGCGATAGGCACTTGGCGTCACCGGACCAAACGCTAAAGCCGATTGGACAGCGATGACCTATGATTTGCTCATCATCGGCGGCGGCATCAACGGTACCGCGATCGCGCGCGAGGCTGCCTTGAGCGGCCTGTCGGTGATGCTCGTCGAGAAAGACGATCTGGCTTCGCACACCTCGTCGGCGTCGACCAAGCTCATCCATGGCGGTTTGCGCTACCTCGAATATTACGAGTTCGGATTGGTGCGCGCGGCACTGCAGGAGCGCGAGCGGCTGCTACGCGCCGCGCCGCATCTGATCTATCCGATGACGTTCGTCTTGCCTCACGAAAATGCCGTTCGCCCGTGGTGGCTCGTCCGGCTTGGGCTGCTGCTTTACGACACCATCGGCGGGCGAATTAGCCTTCCGCGGTCGCGCGGGCTGCGCAAAACCGACAGTGCGTATCGTGCGCCGTTGCAACGACCCGGTAGGGGCTTCGTATATTCGGACGCTTGGGTCGACGATGCGCGCCTCGTTGTCCTGAATGCGCTCGACGCCGCGCGTCATGGGGCCGAGATCGCGACGCGAACCGCGATGCTATCGGCACGCCGCGACGCCGAAATATGGCGCATCGCACTGTCCGATGGACGTAACGTCACGGCGTCGATGCTTGTCAATGCGGCGGGGCCGTGGGTTGCCGACACGATTGCGTTGACCGGTGCCAATGCGCGCAGCGGGGTTCGTCTGGTCAAGGGCAGCCATATCGTCGTACCAGCGCTGTTCGAGGGCGACCATGCCTATATGCTGCAACAGCCCGACAAGCGGATCGTTTTCGCGATCGCTTATGAAGGTGACAAGACGCTTATCGGCACCACTGACATACCGGTCGAGCGGCCCAAGGATGCGGTCATCGGCGCCGACGAAATCCTTTATCTATGCGCCGCGGCGAACCGCTATT
>JAYTAR010000463.1:0-6681 GCA_043737455.1 Sphingomonadales bacterium
TCGCGCTCCCGCCGCGCAAGCCAGCGAGCGGGTGCATCGCCAGCCCCGCGGTCGACGGCGTTACGCGTTCGGCTTCCTCACCGAGGCGCAGGACGGTACTCGGCCCCGCGACCGAAAGCTCGTCGAGCGGCTCATCGCCCGCGACCAGCATGCTGCCTTGCGCCCCCAACAACTGCAGCGCTTCGGCATAGATCGGCAGAAAGTCGGGGCGCGCCACGCCAATCAATTGCCGTGTCACGCGCGCCGGGTTGCACGCCGGACCGGTCAGGTTGAAGATCGTGCGACGCGCGATCGATCGGCGCACCGGCGCGAGCCGCGCAAGCGCCGGGTGATGGTTTTGCGCAAACAAGAACGCGACGCCCAGATCGGCGAGCGTTGCTTCCGCCGTGGTCGAGGCGCGCTCGAGGTCGAGGCCGAGCGCCTCGAGCGTATCGGCACCGCCTGCCTGCGACGAAGCGGCGCGGTTGCCGTGCTTGGCGACAGGCACGCCGCACGCCGCGACGACGATCGCGACCGCGGTCGACACGTTGACGCTGTTGCTCATGTCGCCGCCGGTCCCGCACACGTCGATCGCGCCCGGCGGCGCGGTGACCACGATCATGCGCGCGCGGATCGCGGTGACCGCCGCAGCGATCTCGATCGCGGTCTCGTCGCGCAATGACAAAGTCAGGAGGAAGTCGCGTGCCGCATCGTCGTCGATCTGCCCGTCGAGCAGCAGCTCGAACGCCGCGCGTGCAGCCTCGGCACCTAACGGTTGCGTTGCGTCGGGCAGTTTCATGGACGCAACACCTTCATCCCCGCCAGCCGCATGAAGTTGGCGAGCAACGCGTGGCCATGTTGCGTCGCGATGCTCTCGGGGTGAAATTGCACGCCGTGGATCGGGAGCGTCGTGTGGCGCAGACCCATCACATGGCCGTCGTCGCTGGTCGCATTGACTTGCAGCACGTCGGGCGCGCCCTCGACGACGAGCGAGTGATAGCGCGTCGCGAAGAACGGCGACGCCAGCCCGGCAAACACCCCTGTCGCGTCATGCGTGATCGCACTCGTCTTGCCATGCATCAGGCCGCCGCGCACGACGCGTCCCCCGAAATGCTGGCCAATCGCCTGATGCCCGAGACAAACGCCGAGCAGCGGTCGCCGTGCCGATGCACATGCCGCGACAAGGTCGAGCGAGATCCCCGCCTCGTTCGGCGTGCACGGGCCGGGCGAGATCAGGAACCCGGCTGCACCCGACGACATCGCCTGCCCGACCGAGATCGCATCGTTGCGCACGACTTCGACCGCGGCACCCAATTCCATCAGATAATGGACGAGGTTCCAGGTGAAGCTGTCGTAATTGTCGATGACGAGGATCATGCGCGCCTTTAGCCGCATTTGCAGCGACGCTGGCAACGCTAAACCGTCGGCACGCCGTGCCGTTAACCACGCATGGCCTATCTCGACCCCAGATCGCGCTTCACAATCGCCACGCGCGTGCGCCGCCTGTTCGGCGATCCCGATACCGATGCGACGTCGCCGACGTGGCAGGAACGCGTGTACCGCGATGTCGGCAAGTTCCTGTCGGAACACCGGCTCGACCCGACACCCGACAATTACGATCTTGCGTTTCAGTACCGTGCCGCGTTCAACACGCGCCTGGTCAGCGCCATCCGCGAAGCGATCGACGTGGCGGGCACGCTGACTGCCGAGGCGGCCGAGCGGATCTTTGCCGAAGTCGCCGCACCTTTGGGTGCAGATTCGCTGACCGCATTCGCGCAGGCGATCGAGACCCAGGCGCACGGGCTGACGCGCATCGCCGATCAGTCGGGCCGCGACGCCAGCGCGTTTCGCACCGCGATCGCGGCGAAGTCCGCCGAAGACGATCCGGCCGCGATCCTCGAATTAACGACCGCGATGGTCGCACGCACGCGCGCCGCCGAAGCGCAACTGCGCCGCGCGCAGAACGAACTCACCGGATTGCGCTCGACCCTGGTCGAGGCGCAGCGCATCGCCGACGTCGACCCGCTGACCGAATTGCCCAACCGACGCGCGTTCAAGCGCGACCTCGACGCCGCGATCGCGACCGCAAAGGCGGGGGGGTCGCCACTGGCCGTCGCGTTCTGCGACATCGATCACTTCAAGCGCGTCAACGACGCCCATGGCCATGAGACCGGCGACCGAGTGCTGCGCTTCATCGCGGCAATGCTCGCCAAGGCTTTTGCGCATGGCGGGTCGGTCGGGCGCTTCGGCGGCGAAGAGTTCGTCGTCATGATCCCCGCCGCGCTTGGCCGCGCGCGCGATGCCGTCGACGCTTGCCGCGCCGACCTTGCCGCGCGCCACCTCTATGCCGCGACCGATGGTGCGAGCATCGGCACGGTCACTTTTTCTGCAGGAGTGACCGCGCTGACCAGCGGCGACGGCACCGCCGACCTGCTCCGCCGTGCCGACGATGCGCTGTACCGTGCCAAGCACGACGGCCGCGACCGCGTCGTGGTCGGTTAGCGGCTAAGCAGAAAGACGGCATGTTCGGCGCGCAGGTTCGCCGCGGCCGCGCCGACCTGCGCATCGCCCGACAGGAACCACGCGCCGTGCGTCCGAATCCCGCGCGTCCGCAGGTGATCGCGAAAATCGTCGATCGTGACGTGGTGGATATTGGGTGTCTCGAACCAGGCGAGCGGCAGCGTCCGCGTGATCGGCATGCGTCCACCGACCATCAGTGACGCACGCACGCGCCAATGCCCGAAATTGGGGAACGACACGAACGCGCGCGCACCGACGCGGAGCAGGTGGTCGAGCACCCGGTCGGGCCGCCGCGTCGTCTGCAACGTCTGGCTGAGGATCGCATAGTCGAAGCTGGCGTCGGGATAATCGGCAAGGTCGGTGTCGGCGTCGCCCTGTACAACCGACAATCCGCGCGCGAGCGCCGCGGTCACGTCGTCGCCGTCGATCTCGATGCCACGCGCGTCGACCTGCTTGTGCGTGCGCAATTCGGCCATCAGCGACCCGTCACCGCAGCCGACATCGAGGATGCGCGCACGAGGCGTCACATGGTCGGCGATGATGGCGAGGTCGGGGCGCAAGCGCATCAGCAGTCGGCGCACAGGAAGCCCGACACGACACGGTCGAGCGCGGGCACGTCGAGTAGGAAGCTGTCGTGACCATAGGGTGCCGACAGCTCGACGAAGCTGGCGGGCGCGCCGCCGGCGTTCAGCGCATGGACGACACTGCGCGATTCGGCGGTCGGATACAGCCAGTCGGTGTCGAAACTGACCAGCGCGAAGCGCGACCGCGACTGGCGAAACGCGTTCGCCAAGACGCCGCCATGTTCCTCGGCCAGATCGAAATAATCCATCGCGCGCGTGATGTAGAGGTAGGAGTTCGCGTCGAACCGGTCGCTGAAGCTCAGCCCCTGGTGGCGCAGATAGCTTTCGACCTGGAAATCGGCGTCGAAGCCGAAGCTTTTCGCATCACGGGCTTGCAATCGCCGCCCGAATTTCTCGGTCAGCCCGCTTTCGGACAGATACGTGATGTGCGCCGCCATCCGCGCGACCGCGAGCCCGGCGGCGGGGCTGACGCCATCGTCGTAATAATCGCCGCCGCGCCAGTCGCGATCGGCCATGATCGCTTGTCGGCCGACTTCGTGAAACGCGATGTTCTGCGCCGAATGGCGTGCGGTCGCGGCGATGACGAGCGCGGCGCGAACGCGCGTCGGATAGGTCGCGGCCCATGACAACGCCTGCATGCCCCCCATCGAGCCGCCGACGACCGCATGCAGCGTGGTTATACCCAGATGGTCGAGCAGCAGTGCTTGCGCGCGGACCATGTCGCGGATCGTGATGACGGGAAAGCGCATCGCGAACGGTCGCCCGTCGGCGGCCAGGCTGCCCGGCCCCGACGACCCCATGCAGCTGCCGATCACGTTCGCGCACACGACCAGGAAACGATCGGTGTCGATCGGCTTGCCTGGCCCGACCATCCGTGCCCACCAACCGGCTTTGCCGGTGATCGGGTGCGGCGAGGCGACCGACTGGTCGCCGGTCAGTGCATGGCAAACGAGGATCGCATTGCTCGCGTCGGCATTCAGCGTGCCGTAGCTCTCATATGCAATTTCGATCGGCACGAGGCGCGCGCCACCATCGAGCGCCAGCGGCCCGGGCAAAATGACACGACGGTTGAGGCCGAAACGATCGTCCATGCCGCGCGGGCTAGGGCGACGACGCGCGGGGTGCAAGGTTGTCAACGCGCGCGGCATCGGGCTAGGCGCGGGCGATGCTGCCGTTCGCACGCATCGCCATCATCGGGCTGGGGCTGATCGGCTCGTCGATCGCGCGAGCGGTGCGCGAGGCGATGCCCTCGGCTGTTGTCACCGGCTTCGATGCGAGCGTCGACGTGCGCGTGGCGGCACAGGCGCTGGGGTTCTGCAGCGACATCACCGACACGGCCGGGGCGGCGGTCGTCGATGCCGATCTGGTGATCCTGTGCGTGCCGGTGGGTGCGATGCGCGACGTCGCGCTCGACATCGCCGCCGATCTGCCCGCCGACGCCATCGTCAGTGACGTCGGATCGTCAAAGGCTGTCGTCGCCGAGGCGTTGCGTGCCGCGCTGCCGCACGCCGCGATCGTCCCTGCGCACCCCGTCGCAGGGACCGAGCGCAGCGGCCCCGAGGCGGGTTTCGCCAGCCTGTTCCACGATCGCTGGTGCATCCTCACTCCCGGTGTCGACACCGCCGAAGGACCGGTCGAACGCGTGCGTGCATTTTGGGAGCGGCTGGGTGCGCGCGTCGAGACGATGGACGCCGCGCACCACGACCTCGTGCTCGCGATAACTAGCCACCTGCCGCATCTGATCGCCTATACGATCGTCGGGACAGCGTCCGATCTGGAGACTGTCACACGCTCCGAAGTCATCAAATATTCGGCGGGCGGCTTTCGCGACTTCACGCGCATCGCGGCGTCGGACCCGGTAATGTGGCGCGACGTCTTCCTGTCGAATCGCGAGGCGGTGCTCGAAATGCTCCAGCGCTTCAGCGAGGATCTGACCGCGCTGCAGCGCGCGATCCGCTGGGGCGACGGCGACGCGCTGCATGACCTGTTCACGCGCACCCGTGCCGTCCGCCGCTCGATCCTCGACGAGGGACAGGACGACGACCGTCCCGATTTCGGCCGTGCCCCGCGCTAGACCAACGCCCCCGCGCTAGCGCGGCTGCGTGCGCAGCATCGTGATATCCTTGACGATGCCACCGAGCAGCAGGTTGGGCAGCCGGACATTGTCCCACTCGGGGGTGGCCGGCGGCGGATCGCCGGTGCGCAACACGATCATGTTCGCCGACGGGATCATCCACACGACTTGATTGCCATTCCCATCGAACATCGAAATGTCGTCGGCCAGGTAAGGCGCGCCGTGCAGCACTTTGGGGCCAGGCCGCGCCGCGTTGGTAAAGCCGCGACGCTCGACATAGCGGCCGCCGACCCACAGGCCGAGGCCGTAATACGGGTTCTGCGCAGTCCCGGCACGCATCGCGGCAACATAGCCGTCGGGCAGCAGTCGCTTTCCACCCCACTTGCCATCACGCATCAGCAGGATGGCGAGACGGACCCAGGTTTCGGGCGGCACCATGATGCAGCATCCCGAATGCGCCATGCCGCCGGGCCGGTTGATCCAGACCGTCCCCCCCGCCGCGCCGATCGGGGCGAGGACCTCGCGCGCGACGAAATCGGCATAGCGCATGCCGGTCGCGCGTTCGATGACCGGCGCGACGAGTTCGGAGGTGGCGTTCGAATATTCGTAAACGCTGCCCGGCGCGTCGGTCATCGGATAGCGATCGACGATGTAGCGTTCGTGATCCGCCGACAGATAGGCGCGTGCCCAGGGATTGGCCGGATCGCGACTGAATCCTTGGGCCAGCAGCCCGGCACGCATGTCGAGCAAGTGGCGAACCCTGATCGCGGCCTTTGGCGTGCTACGCCACTCGGGGATGAAATCGGCGACGCTCTGGTCGAGCGACGCGATCTTGCCGAGCGCAATCGCGCGGCCGACGACGATCGCGGTCAACGGCTTGGCGAGCGACTTCGAAACGATCGTGTCGTCGGGCCGTCGCCCGAAGTAGTCCTCCGCCTCGACACGCCCGTTGCGCCAGACGATGAAGGCGCTCGACCCAGCCGCGGCGGCATAGGCGCGCGCCGCGTTCATTGCCTCGGGCGCGATCGTACGCTGTGCGGGGGTCGCGCGCGGCAACGGGCGAACGACAGTGCTGCCGCGAACCGGTTCGACTGGATCGTAGCTCGCCAGCTCGCCGCGTGGCGCCGCCATCAACTCGGCGAAGCGGCGCTGGAAAACGGCCTCGTTATCGACCGGTGCCGCGGCGGTAAGCACGGCGACCGCGCCCAGCGCTAACAGGATCTGACGCCGACACTTCACGCGCTGGCGCCGGGTGGGGTGGCATCGCGCGCGGCCGCCTGCGTCGCGATAACCTGTGTCGCGATCACGTCCTTTGCCCAGCCGAACGCGCTGAGCGCCGCGGGAACGCCGCAATAGATCGCACTTTGCAGCAGCACTTCCTCGATCGTCGCCGCATCGACGCCGCCGTCGAGCGCGGCGCGCAGGTGCAGGCGGAACTCATGCTCGCGGTTGAGCGCGATCATCATCGCCAGCACCAGCAACCGGCGCGTGTCGTGCGGCAGGCCCGGACGCGTCCACACCTCG
>JAYTAR010000464.1:0-2676 GCA_043737455.1 Sphingomonadales bacterium
GATCGAACCGTCGATGACGCGGCTCGTCATCCTCGATTTCTGGGCCGAATGGTGCGGCCCCTGCAAGCAGCTGACGCCGATCCTCGAAAAGGTCGCGGCCAATTACGCCGCCAAGGGCGTGATGCTCGCTAAGGTCGACGTCGATGCGAACAAGGCGGTCGCCGCGCAGTTCCGCGTGCAGACGATTCCTACCGTCTATGCAGTGTTCCAGGGGCAGCTCGTCGCCGACCTGACGCCCGCGCGCACCGAGGCGCAACTGGTAAAGATGCTCGACCAATTGCTCAAGCAATTGCCGATCGAGGGCGAGGCGCAGAGCCTGGAGGCCGAGATCGCTCCGCTCATCGCGATGGGCGAGGAAGTGCTTGGCCAAGGCGATGCTGCGCGTGCCGCTGGCATCTTTGCGCAGATCGTCGAGATGGCGCCCGACGATACCGGTGCGCTTTCGGGGCTGTTGCGCGCGCAGGTCGCGCTCGGCGAGGTAGATGCCGCGGCCGACCTCCTGGCGGACTTGCCGCCCGAACTTGCCAGCGATCCCGCGATCCAGCGTGCGGCTTCGGCGATCGGACTGGCACGCGATGCCAAGCCGGTCGCCGATTTGACGGCGCTCGCAGCCGAGGTCGAGGCGCAGCCCGACGATCATGACAAACGTTTCGAACTCGCAGGCGGCCTGATGGCGGCGGGCGACCGCGATGGCGCCGCCGATCACCTGCTCGAACTGATTCGCGCCGATCGTGATTGGAACGAGGGCGCTGCGCGCGCGCAACTGCTGAAACTGTTCGATGTCGTCGGCGTGATGGACCCGTGGGTCTCGACGCAACGGCGGCGGCTCTCGGCGGTTCTGTTCACATGAGTGCAGCCGAGCGCACAGCGACCGGTAGCGCGCGGCTGTCGATCTTTCCGCTGTCGGGCGCTCTGTTGTTTCCGCACATGCACCTGCCGCTGCATATCTTCGAGCCGCGGTACCGTGCGCTGATCAGTGATGCGATGGCGCGCGACCGGCGCGTCGGCATGATCCAGCCCAAGCCGCCCACGAACCGCGAAGAAGTCGAAACGCCTTTGCTGTTCGACATGGGCTGCGTCGGGAAGATTGCGCATGTCGAGGCGATGGATGACGGGCGCTACAATATCGTCCTCGAAGGGCTGATGCGGTTTCGCCTGTTGCGCGAGCTCGACGTATCGACGCCGTTCCGCCAGATCGAGGCGCAGTTGGAAGTCGAACGCGAGGACGAGCCGTTGGCGGGCATCCAACGCGCCGATCTCGAAGGCGAATCGCGCCGCTTCGCCGAGATGCAGGGCTATTCGGTCGACTGGGACGCGGTCGCGCGGCTCGACGACGAAGCGCTCGTCAACGGCATCGCGCAGATCGCGCCGTTCGATACCGCTGCGAAGCAAGCTTTGCTCGAAGCGCCCACGATCGCGATGCGCGCCGACCTGATCGTGCAGCTGATGCGCTTCTTCGGCCGACACGATGGCGAGGAGCGGGTTACGCTACAGTAACTGTTAACTTTAGTTGACAAAGTTCCGATTTTGGTGCCTGTTTGATCGACATACTGCAATCCGACCACTTCGAGCGGTGGCTGAACGACCTGCGAGACCCGGTCGGGAGCAAGGCTGTCCGTCGTCGGATCGCACGGGTGCAGATTGGATTGTTCGGTGACGCCAAATTTGTAGGGCAAGGTGTGTTCGAGCTTCGGGTCGATAGCGGGCCGGGATACCGTGTCTATTTCGCGAGGCGGGGAGACGTTGTTGTTCTGCTGCTATGTGGCGGTGACAAAGGTTCGCAATCGCGCGACATTGCACATGCCAGGCGATTGGCAGAAGAATGGAATCGATAGCATGAGTTTGAACACGAAACCGTTCGATGCCGCCGATGCGATCGACACGCCGGAGGAGCAGGCTGCACTCCTTGCGGATGCCTTTGCAAGCAATGACCCAGCTGTCGTAACCGCTGCGTTGGGCATCATAGCGCGTGCTCGCGGCATCGCCGACGTCGCGCGGGAAACGGGGCTCAGCCGAGAAGCACTTTACAAGGCAACGGGTCCGCGTGGGAACCCTACGCTCGCGACGCTGATGAGTATCGCTCGCGTCACCGGAGTGAAGCTGTCGGCGACGACCTGAGCGCTAAACCCGCGCCCCCGCCAACAGTCGCGGCAATTTCCCAGATTCCCCGCGCGCCTCGGCCATGAACATGTCTTTCAGCGGCTTGATCGCCTGCACCGCGCCGAGGCCGAAGCGACGGACGCGGCTGGCGGTCTTGCCAGGCACGCCGAACAAGCGCGTCAGTGTGTCGGTCGCCGTCGCGACGAGCAAAGTGTCGAGGCTGCGCCAGCGCTGATAGCGTTCGAGCAGGATCGCATCGCCAAGATCCATGCCGGTGCGCGCGCCATCGACGAGCACTTCGACGAGCGCGGCGACATCGCGGAAACCAAGGTTCAGTCCCTGCCCGGCGATCGGGTGGATGCCGTGCGCGGCGTCGCCGACGAGCGCGAGCCGAAGATCGGTGATGCGCGCGGCGTGGTGAAAGCCGAGCGGCCATGAGGTGCGCGGTGCTGCCGCCGATAAAGTGCCGAGCAATCCGCCGGCGCGCTTTTCGGCCTCGCGCGCGAACGCGGCATCGCTGAGCGCGAGCACACCGGCCGCATCGCGTGCCGCCACGGTCCAGACCAACGCCGATCG
>JAYTAR010000465.1:0-2673 GCA_043737455.1 Sphingomonadales bacterium
CGACACCGACCTGTCGCGCGACGGTCGCGTGATGGAAGTGCTCAGCGAGCACCTTTGCCAAGGCTGGCTCGAAGGTTATCTGTTGACCGGCCGCCACGGTCTGTTCTCGTGCTACGAAGCGTTCATTCAAATCGTCGATTCGATGGTCAACCAACACGCAAAATGGCTGCGCAAGAGCAGTCAGGTCGCCTGGCGCAAACCGATCGCATCACTCAACTATCTGCTGACCTCGCACGTCTGGCGGCAGGACCATAATGGCCTGTCGCATCAGGACCCGGGTTTCCTCGATCATGTGGCCAACAAGACGTCCGACGTCGCACGCATCTATCTGCCGCCCGATGCCAATTGCCTGTTGTCGGTTGCCGACCATTGCTTGCGCAGCCGGGGCTACATCAACGTCATCGTCGCCGGAAAGCAAAGCGAGTGGCAGTGGCTCGATTGCGATGCTGCGGCGGCGCACTGTGCGGCGGGCGCAGGCATCTGGTCCTGGGCAGGCGACGACGGCGAACCCGACGTGGTGATGGCGTGTGCGGGGGACGTGCCCACACTTGAGACGCTTGCGGCTGTTTCACTCCTGCGCAGCTATGTGCCCGATATCCGGCTACGCGTGGTCAACGTAGTCGATCTTTTGGCATTGCAGCCGCCGACCGAGCATCCGCACGGCCTAAGCGATCACGACTTCGATGCCTCGTTCACAGTCGATCGCCCGGTCATCTTTGCGTTCCACGGTTACCCGGCACTGATTCACAAGCTGACATACCGCCGACGCAATCACGGCAATATTCATGTGCGCGGGTTCAAGGGCGAAGGCACGACCACGACGCCATTCGATATGGCTGTGCTCAACAATCTCGATCGCTACCAGCTCGCGCTCGACGCCATCCGACGCGTCCCGCGTTACGCTGACCGTGTCGATACCGAAACGGCCCGCTATTGGACGAGCATGCAGCGTCACAAGGCGCATATCGCCGAATACGGCGAGGACATGCCCGAGGTTCGCGACTGGCAATGGCCGAACTGATCGTCCTTGCGCTCAACAGCGGATCGTCATCGCTGAAGTTTGGGCTTTACCGTTGGCGCGCCGACAGTGTCGAGTCGCTGCTGCCGGGTGATACATTCCCGCCTGACGTCGATGTCGGAACGATCGCGCGCGTCATCGCCGAGCGCAATCTGCCCGCCCCGACTGCTATCGGCCACCGGATCGTGCATGGGGGGCCGAGACAACGAAGCCACTTTCTAATTGACGACAGCACGCTATGCCTGATCGAGCAAGGCAAAGCCTTCGCCCCGCTGCACGCGGCCGCGACGGTCAGAATTATTGCCGCAGCGCGTTTGGCCTTCCCCGATGTTCCACATGTCGCGTGCCTAGATACAGCCTTTCATGTGACTTTACCCGAACATGCACGAACGCTGCCGATCGACGCGCGACTGAGCGGCGGCATCGAGCGATCGGGATTTCACGGACTATCATGTGCGTCGATCGTGCATCAGCTCGGCGCAGATTTGCCCCCCCGCCTGATCGTCGCGCACCTCGGCAGCGGCGCGAGCGTGACGGCGATCCAGGATGGCCGCTCGGTCGATACCAGCATGGGAATGACCCCAACAGGGGGCATGATGATGGCCACGCGCAGCGGCGACCTCGATCCTGGCGTGCTTCTGTTCCTGATGCGCGAACGCGGTCTCAGTCAGGTCAAGGTCGAGGATCTGGTCGATCGGCGATCGGGCCTGCTCGGGGTGTCCGGGATCAGCGGTGACCTTCGCGAACTCCACGGCGTTGCGGCTTTGCAACCAACCGCGCGGCTTGCGATTGCGATGTTCGCAATAGCCGCCGCAAAACAGATCGTGACAATGATGGTCTCGCTCGGCGGGGTCGATGCTCTCGTTTTCACCGGAGGGGTAGGCGAGAACGACATCGTTATGCGAGCGGCCATCGTCGAGCATCTGTCCTGGGCCGGGCTAGCGATCGATCCGGGGCTGAACGACGTTGGGAACGGTCATATCGCTGCTGCGAACGCGGCATCGCGTATATATGTCTTACCCTCAAATGAGCAGGATGAAATCGTGCGGACCGTCGCCGCTAGCCTGGCTCGATCAGACGCAGTGTCATGGGGCACCGATGGCCAATAATGCGCGCAAGTCGGCTGCTTCTGCTGCGAGTGCGCCGTCAGCCGACAGCGATCTCCATGTGCCCAAGTCGCCGATCTCGAGGTGCGACTGCGCAAGTGCGACCTCCGCATCGGCATCGGATGCATCGACTTGGCGCAAGGTTACACGTTCCTGCCGTGTCCGATCCGACGCCATCAGCCAGACGCCGTCGAAGCGACATGACGCTGCTTTCGCAACATTCTGTATTGCCTGACGCTCGGCAGCAGCGGCGAACACCGCGTCCGCGATGACAGCCTGCCCACTTGCGAGCATAGCCGATGCAGCATTATTGAGCGCCTTGTAAACGCGATCGGCGGCGGTAGCGGTATAGGTCGCGCGGGCCAGACGTGTATCCGGCGAGACACCGGCAAGCCGCTTCCTTAGCACATCGCTACGCAGGATTCGTGCACCGGGCACTCGCCCAATATCACCGCCTATCGAACGCGCCAGTGAAGATTTGCCGGTGCCCGAGAACCCGCCGATCGCCACAAGGTGCGGCTGAACGGCGTCCATCGCCGCCATCGCAAC
>JAYTAR010000466.1:0-2670 GCA_043737455.1 Sphingomonadales bacterium
TGTCGACACGATCAAGCGCGGCGAAGGCGAGGGCGGCGCGGTAACGAGCGAGCCGTCGAAGATCGTCAAGGCGTGGATCGAAGCCGACGGCCCGAGCGCGCGTCGCGTGCCGCTGCCAGCGGTCGCGGCACCGGTCGCTCCGCCGCCAGCACCAGCAGCGACGACACCCGCGCCGCCGACAACGCCAGCACCGACACCGGCACCAGTACCGCCCGCGCGGTAACTTCAGTCGTCGTCGCCGTTGCCCATCGACTGGGTGCGCGAAGGCACCGGTATTGTCGCGGGCGCGAACGCAGCGCGCTTGTCGCCTTCGACCGGCGCATCACGGTCGGGACGGAACGCGTCAGGCGCGCGCATACCGCCGTCCGCCGCCGCGCCGCCGTCGATGCTCGCGACCTCGAAGGCAGGCTCGGCAGGCGCGAGGGTCGCGTCGGTCTCGACCATAGGCTCCGCGCTGCGCGTCCCCCAGCCGCGGAACAGCGCCGCGCCAAGCCCGACGCCTGCCGCGAGGACCACCGCGCTAATCGTCGCCTCACGCGCGGTGATCGGGCTTGAAACGCGCGCCACGCGCGGCACTTTGTCGGCCTGCTTGTCATGCTTGGTCTTGGCCCCAGTCTTGGCCATAGTCTTGGCCATAGTCTTGGCTCCTCTACGCGTTCGGGGAGGTCAACCGGCAAGAATAGGGTGAGTTCCGCGTCGCCGCCGCTCGCGCGTGGCAGCGCACCGGCGGTATGGCTTCGCTACGACGGGCTACTATCGGACGGGCGCCCTGCGCCAGGCACACTTTTCCCACCGCTGGCGGGCAGACGACGTGAACGACCGGCGCGTCCTGCCACGGGCGTCCGCGGCTCGACGACTTGGGATGCGTGTGAGGAAGCGTCGAGACTTCTCACATAAAGGGCGACTTGGCGCGCGCTTCGCCTTCGGCCTCCTCCCTGGTTGCAAGCATGGGAAGCCGATGTGGCGGACGAAACGGTAAGTCGACCCGGTCAGTCTGGCGGTACCGTACTTGATTACACGGACGGCTCCGCGCCGGTCGCGCCGCGTCGAGCTTGTGGCTCTAGCGGCTTGTCGGTCCTTCGCACTGCTGGCCCTGCAGCACGTTGGACGAAGCGGCGTATAACCGATATGGTTCGTCGTGTCAAGCTTGATCGAGATCATTGCGCGAGGGCGGCGGCGTGTTAAGCGAATTGCCATGCTGCAGGACGCCCAGGCCGATGTCTCCTTCCTGACCGCGTCGCGCGCCATGCTCCTTGCGGTGCTCGATCAAAGCCTGGATTGCATCAAGGTCATCGGTCGCGACGGCGGCGTCCAGTACGTCAATCGGAACGGCCTGTGTGCCATGGAGATCGACGATCTCTGTCTCGTCTCCGGGCGGCAATGGGCCGATCTGTGGCCCGACGACGCGCGTCGACAGATAAGCGATGGCCTTGCCGCTGCCCAGGTCGGGCAGGAAAGCCGCTTCACGGCATTCTGCCCGACGATGAAGGGGACGCCGCGCTGGTGGGACGTCAGCATTTCGCCGCTGATGGAGGCCGGCGAAGGCGGTTCGGTCTGCGTGGCGACGTCGCGCGACGTGACCGATCGGGTCAACCAGACGATGTTGCACGAAGCGGTCGCCGACGAGATGCGGCACCGGTTGCGCAATAGCTATGCCGTCGTCGGAGGGCTGCTGTCGGCGCACGCGCGCAGCGACGCAGCCCTGATGCGCTTCGTCGAGGACATGCAGCCGCGGCTGAGCGCGCTGAGCATCGCGCAGTCGATCAAGACGCACGACGATGACGTGATCGATCTCGCTGACCTGCTGCCGCGGTTGGCGCAGGGCTATGCGACGCCCGATTGTCCGGTCACCTTCGGCGCGATCCCGCCGGTCGCGCTCGACCAGCGCCGTATCGACGCGCTGGCGGTGACGATCGGCGAACTCGCGGTCAATTCGATCAAGCACGGTGCACTTGGCGCGCGTGGCAGCATCGCGATCGACGGCGCGATCGACGGCGATCATGTCCGCCTGAGCTGGTCCGAGCGTTCGGGCCGCCGCGTCGAACGGACCGAGCGGGAGGGCGGCCAAGGCCTGCGGCTTATCCGTCGCGTACTGGCAACAGTCGGGGGGAGCGTCGAGGCGAACTGGGCGGAATATGGCGTCGATGTGGCGTTCGCGGTCAAGCGGTAAGCGCGCTGCGGACGTCGGTCCGCGCGAAATCACCGCCGATGAAGAGCGATGGCAGATCGCGCTCGACCGCGAGCGCGTAGGCGAAGCAGTCTTAGTGAAAGGGGGGATGCGAGCTGGGCCCGAAACAGCGGCAAGAAGGATTTCACGCGAAGGCGCAAAGGGGAAGGAAAGGCGCGAAGGGTAATGCACGCGCTCTCCTGAAGGGGAGAGGGACAGGCGCGCAGCGCCAGGGTAAGGGGTCAAATGAGCGGAGAAATAAGTCTTGTATCCCATTATTTCACGTGGTTATGAGCCGCGTATTGTGATAATATTCATACTAAAAAGGACCCAAATTAATACAATCATTAAAATAATGGCTATCAAAGGACGTTTAATGATCGGAGGAGGCTTTTCTTCCGACGTGATAAACTCAGGGTCGCCTGCGTCAGTTTCTTGCGGGGCGTCAAGCTTAAGTGGTTCTAGCATTTTTTGATTGACATGAATCAGGTCGGCGTTCTGCA
>JAYTAR010000467.1:0-6639 GCA_043737455.1 Sphingomonadales bacterium
ATCGCACGTTACGACCGTTGGCTCGGCGCATCCGTGCACCATGAAAGAGGAACCAGGCATGAGCATTTTCAGCGCGATCAAAGACGCAATTTTTGGACAAAAGGCGCACGCGGCACCCGTTCCGGCGGCGCCCGCCGCGCCGACGCAGACTACGGCTCCCGTCGCAGCTCCTGCTCCGGCCGCTGCGACTGCCGATGAGATCGAAACCCGCCTGTCGTCGATCGCCGCCACAAAGGGTGCGCCATCGAATTATAAGAACTCGATCGTCGACCTGATGAAGCTGCTCGATCTCGATTCGAGCCTGCAGAACCGTATCAGTCTCGCCAACGAACTCGGCTACACCGGCGATACCAACGACAGCGCCACGATGAATATCTGGCTGCACAAGGAAGTCATGAACAGCCTCGCCAACCGCGGCGCGTAACTGCGGTCCAATCGTGCGAGAAGCTGCCGAAGCTTCTCGCACGATTTCGGTTAGCGAATGATACCGTCGTCGGTATCGATCACGTCGTCCGACATATCTTCGTCATTCTCGATTTCCTGCTCATCGAGGTCACCGCCGAAGTCGGGCTGGAGATCGATCATCACGATCCCGTCGTTGGGGCCGTCACCTTCGACCTCGACAATTTCCGCGCGCTGGGTTTCGTCATAGCCCTCGAGGTTGGGTTCGTCCTCGGCGCGGTGACCGCCGCTCGTCGTAGTGACGTGGTTCATTTCGACATAGGGTTCGCTGACATCGCGGTCGGGCATGGTGTGATCCTTCGCTCTTGAGGCACTGCAAGCGCGTGCGGCTCGGCGTGGTTCCAACCGCGTAAGAAAAGGCCCGGATCGCGAGTGCGATCCGGGCCAGAATGAGGCGCGAGAGAGAGCGAACGCCTCAATCCGATTAATTCTTTGCGAGCGCGACCGGTTTGGCCTTTGCGTTGCAGGCGGTGAGCGCGGCAGCGTCGAACGCCGCAGTGCTTGTCGTGAAGCTGTCGAGGCGACCAAGCTTCTTGACCGCCTGTTCGCATACGATGCTGGGTCGCGACGTCGCCTTGGCGGTGGTGCAACCCACCTCGCCGCACGCCCACAAGGTTTCGCCGATGATGACGCTGCCGGCCTTTGCGACTTTGACCGCGGGAATGGCGCTGTAGACGGGTGCCTGCGCGAGCGCGGGGACAGCGACGCCAAATGTAAGCGCAGCGGCAGCAAGCGGGATGAACTTCTTAATGGTGCGGACCATGATGAGATCTCCTTGATTGGCTCCGTCTTGGAGCGGTGGCAATCCAGTTGCGAATCACTACCTACGTAGATGAGTTGCAAGTTGCAACACGAAACTTAAAAATGCTTGTATGACAGTTTGATTGCGATAGGCTGGGCAGCAGGATGGGAATGCTGAAAGAAGATCTGCGCTCGCTGGCCGAATGCGCGTTGCCGGCTGCGCTCGAAGCGATGGGCGAACGTTGGTCGTTCCTGATCCTGCGCGCGGCGTTCAACGGGCTTCATCATTTCGAAGAGTTCCAGTCGACGCTGGGTATCGCGCGCAACATCCTCGCCAATCGCCTCGGACGGCTCGTCGATCATGATATCCTGTCGCGCGAGCCGATGGCCGACGATCGTCGCAAGATCGAATATCGCCTGACGCAAAAAGGTGCCGAGTTACTGCCAGCGATGCTAGCGTTGCGCCAATGGGGCGAGAAGTGGGAAGCCGTGGGCCCCTCGACGCCGGTCCTGGTCGACAAACGCGACCTTCAACCAATCCGCGATATCGCCATCCAGTCGCACGATGGGCGCGTGCTGGGCCTACACGACCTGTGCTGGGCGCACACTGCAGATGTGCGGCCGCTTGAGACGGTTCGGCTTAAGGCAGTCGCTTAGCGCCAAGCGCGGAGATAGCGGCGCTATCGCCCGCCGAACGAGGCGCGAACGGCCGGACTTTCGCGTGTCGGCTTCGCTGCGCCTGCCGATACCGCCGCGGAGCGGTGCTACGCGGCTCGATCAGCCTTCGTAATCGCCGCCCAGATTTTGATTGCGCGGCGGTGCGGCGGCGGTCAGTCGCAGCGCTTCCGCCGATGCCGACAGCGACCCCATCTCGTCGACGGCGTCGTCCTCGTCGACCTGAACCTTTTGCAAATTCGCGATCAGCGTATCGCGCAGTTCTTCGGGAACCACCGTCTCCTCGGCGATCTCGCGCAGCGCGACGACCGGGTTCTTGTCGCGATCGCGATCGATCGTCAGCTCGGCTCCGCCCGAAATCTGCCGAGCGCGCTGTGAAGCGAGCAGCACGAGATCGAACCGGTTGGGAATCTTGTCGACACAATCCTCGACTGTCACGCGCGCCATCGGCTGTCCTTGATCTTATGAATGTCGGCCAAGCGGCTGCGCCTAGCAGCGACGCGCCGACGGGGCAACCTTGCCCCCAGCGAGCGCGGCGGCCAAGGCCTAGCGATGCAAATGTCGCATATCGTCGATGGCAATCGCCTGACCGTGCTCACGCGCGGCGACGAGCGGCGCGATGCGCTCGTCGCGATGATCGCGGGGGCGCACACCTCGTTGAAGCTGATCTACTATATCTTTGCCGAGGACGATGCGGGCACACAGCTGCGCGCTGCGCTCATGTCGGCATCGGCACGCGGCGTGCGCGTGCAACTTATCGTCGACGGGTTTGGGAGCGACGCAACGGGCGACGAGGCGTTCTTGCAACCGCTGAAGGATGCAGGCGCAACCGTGTGTGCCTTCATCCCGCGATGGGGACGCCGCTTCCTGCTGCGTAACCACCAGAAGATGGCGATCGCCGATGACGAACGCGCGTTGATTGGCGGGTTCAACATTGCCGATGCTTATTTCGCCGACAGCGGAGCGACTGCCTGGCGCGACCTTGGGCTGATCGTCGATGGCCCTGCGGCAGGCCAGCTCGCCCGATATCATGACGCGCTGGCCGACTGGACGCGGCGGCCCAAGGGTCGCATCCGCGACTTGAAACGGACCTTACAACGTTCGAGCACGCCTGCTGGACGCGTGCGCTGGCTGCACGGCGGACCAGCGGGGCGGTGCGCACCATGGCTGCGCGCCATGCGCGGTGACTTGGCCGGCGCACGCGATCTCTCGCTCGTCGCTGCCTATTTCGCGCCGACACCGAGCCTCTCGCGTCTGATCGACCGCATTGGCCGACGTGGCCGCGCCCGAGTGGTGACGGCGGGCAAGACCGACAATCCCGCGACGATCGGGGCTGCGCGCTTCACCTTTCCCGGGCTGCTGCGCCAGCGCGTGCGCGTGTTCGAATACCAGCGGTGCCGCCTCCACACCAAGCTCTACGTGATCGACGACATTGTCCATATCGGCAGCGCCAATTTCGACCCGCGCAGCCTGTTTCTCAACGTGGAGATCATGCTGCGCGTCGAGGATGCGGCGTTCGCCAAGACCATGCGCGACTATGTCGACGCAGAGGTCGCCGATTCATGCGAACGTACGCTCGCCGAGTTCCAGGGCGTCGCAAGCATTCCCGAACGGATGCGCAACGCCTTGTGCTGGTTCCTTGTCGCGGTGCTTGATCCCGGCGTCACGCAGCGGCTGCGACTGGGCATCGACTGAGCTTGGCGTTACCGGCAAGCGCGATGCCCGACTCGCAACGCCCGGCCCCGCGTGACCGCGACTTCACTCTGCTGTTTCTCGTGATGCTCGTCCTGGGCGCGGGCAACACCGCGCTCCAATCGGTGATGCCCGCGATCGGACGCTCGCTCCATATCGCCGACAGCATCATCGCGCTCGCCTTCTCGGTGTCGGCGCTGGTCTGGGTTATCGCCGCGCCGATCTGGGCGAACCGGTCGGACCGCACCGGACGACGGCGGATGGTGCTGCTCGGCCTCGCCGGCTTTTCGGTTTCGGTGCTGCTTTGCGGCATCATCCTGACGGCAGGTATTCACGGCTTGATCGGGCCGATCGCGACGATCCTCGCCTTCATTGCCGCGCGCGTCATTTACGGACTGTTCGGTGCCGCCGCGCCGCCTGCCGCGCAGGCGATCCTCGCCTCGCGCACCACACGTGCCGAACGCACCAAGGCATTGACGTTGTTGTCGTCGGCATTTGGCTTGGGCACGATCGTGGGGCCCGCGCTCGCGCCGTTCTTCGTGCTGCCGTTCGTCGGGCTTGCAGGGCCGGCCTATTTCTTTGCGGCTGGCGGCTTCGTGGTGCTTGCGGCGACGTGGGTAATGCTCAGCGATGATACGCCGGGCGACGACACGCGCGGCGCGGCCACGAGCTATCCCTCGATCGGCGGAAACCTGACCGGCGCAAGCGTGACCGCCGCGACCTCGGCGAAAAGCCGTGACGGCATCGCGCTGACCGATCCACGCATCTGGCCGTGGATGTTGACCGGGCTCGTCATGGGGCACGCGCAGGCGATGGCGGGGCAGGCGATGGGCTTTCTGGTGCTCGACCGGATGATGCTGCCGCCGACGCAGGCGCAGCAAGCGATAGGCATCGTCTTGATGACGGGCGCGGGCGCGGCGCTGCTCGTCCAATGGGGCATTATTCCGCTGCTGAACCTGTCGCCGCGGCGGTTGGTGCTGACCGGGCTCACGCTCGGGGCGATCGGGTGCGTACTCGTCGCCTTTGCAAACAGTCTGTACGGCATCGCGACGGCGTTCGGCTTGCTGTCAGCTGGCTTCGGCTTCGCCCGACCGGGTTATACCGCGGGGTCGTCGCTCGCGGTTGGCCCTGAATTGCAAGGGCCGGTGGCAGGGCGGGTCACCTCGATCAACGGCGCTGCGTTTGTCCTCGGACCGTCGATCGGGGTCGGCCTTTACGAAATCTGGCGGCCATTACCCTATCTCACCGCGGCTGCGATGTGCGTGGCGCTGCTGCTATACGCCGGGCTGCGACTACATAAGGGCAAGGCATAAAAAAGGGGCGGTCGCCCGAGGGAGACCGCCCTTGAAAGGTTTAGGAGAGGATGCCTGAAAGGCACGCTCTATGTGCAGTGCAGCATAAAATCCCGCAAGTGCGAAAAGAATAATCGAAGGTGCAACGATTGCACCTTGCAACGCGTCGGATAGCGCGCATCATGATCGTCTTCGCACATGCGAGAGGATCGAACGGATCGTGATGCGCCGTCTACCGTCGCTTTCGGGTGTCGAAGCCTTTGTCGCGGTCGCGCGCGCTGGGTCGGTGAAAGCCGCGGCCGAGGATCTTTCGCTCTCGTCGCCCGCGCTCAGCCGCCGCTTGCAATCGCTCGAACGCTTCGTCGGCAAGCCGTTGTTCGAGCGGCGACATCAGGCGCTCGCGATGAATGCCGAGGGCGAACGCTTGCTGGCACTGATCGCGCCTGCGCTCGACCAGATGTCCGACGCGATCGAGACGGTGGCGGGGGTTGCGCGGATCATGCGCCTTCGCCTCGGCGTCCTGCCCTTGTTTGCGTCGCAGCGACTGATCCCGCTGCTTCCCGATCTGCGCGCGGCGCATCCGACACTGCACCTCGACATCGATACCGCTGCGCACGGTATCGCCCGGCTGGGTGACGGCATCGACGCCGCAATCGTTCTCGCACGCGAAATCGACCCAGCGCTCGACTCGCGCCGCCTCGACCGCAACGAAGTCTATGCGATCGCCGCAAAGTCGCTGACGCTCGACGGGGTTGCGGTGACCGACCCCAATCAACTTACCGGACTGACGGTGTTCCTGCACCGCGAGATGCCCGACACTTTCGACGAATGGCGCAAGGCAGTCGGCCTTCCCGACATCGAGCCGCTGGCGATCGACTTGTTCGATTCGGGGCAGTTGATGCTCGACGCCGCGGCACAAGGGTTGGGGGTCGCGTTCATGCATGGCAGCCATCTGAGCCAGGCGCAGGACAACCGGCTGCAGCGCATCTTCGATGTGAAGGTCGAGAGCCCGTACAGCTATTGGTTCGTCTGCCGTCCACGTGCGCTCGAGCGGCGACCCGTGCGACTGTTCCACGACTGGCTGGTCGCCAAAATGGCGATCTAATCGCGCAGCAGTTCGTTGATCGCGGTTTTCGCACGCGTCTGCGCGTCGACGCGCTTCACGATCACCGCGCAGCCGAGCGATGGCCCTGGCGTCCCGTCGGGCAGCGGGCGTCCAGGCAGCGCGCCGGGAACGACGACCGAATAAGCGGGAACGCGCCCGACGAATACTTCGCCGGTTGCGCGGTCGACGATTTTCGACGTCGACGACAGGAAGACACCCATCGCCAGCACGGCGCCGCGCTCGACGTGAACGCCCTCGACGACTTCCGATCGCGCGCCGATAAAACAATCGTCCTCGATCACCACCGGATTGGCCTGCAACGGCTCGAGCACACCGCCGATGCCTACCCCGCCCGACAGATGCACGTTGGCGCCGATCTGCGCGCAACTGCCGACGGTCGCCCAGGTGTCGACCATCGTGCCGTCGCCGACATGAGCACCGATGTTGACGAAACTGGGCATCAGCACGACGCCCCGCCCGATGTGTGCGCCGTGGCGAACGACGCTGCCCGGCACCGCACGAAAGCCCGCTGCGCGAAAGCGATCGGTATCCCAGCCTGCGAATTTTGATGGCACTTTGTCCCACCAGTTCGCACCGCCCGGCCCCGGCATTATGGTGTTGTCGTTGAGGCGAAAGCTGAGCAGCACCGCCTTCTTGAGCCATTGGTTGACG
>JAYTAR010000468.1:0-2664 GCA_043737455.1 Sphingomonadales bacterium
CCCGCGACTAAGGGCCTATCATGCGCGGCTTGCCGCGCGTCCGGCGCTGCAGCGCGCGCTCGAGCTTGGAGGGCCGGTCACGCCGCCGATGCGTTAACGAGTGGTGATGCGCCTGCATATCGTCGCGCGCGGGCGGATCGGGCGCGGGCCCGAGGCCGAGCTGGTGATGCGCTACGTCAAGCGCATCGCATGGCCGATCGTGCTGACCGAATTGCCCGAACTCGGCGGTCGCGTGGCCGACGCGCCGACGCCGACGAAAATTATCGCGCTCGACGAGACCGGGTCGGCGATGACGAGCGCGTCGCTGGCCGCGCTGCTCGGGAACTGGCGCGACGATGGCGTGCGCGAGGCGCGCTTCCTGATCGGTGCCGCCAACGGACTGAGCGCCGAAGAGCGTACCGCCGCCGATCATCTCCTCAGCTTTGGCAGTGCGACGTGGCCGCACCTCCTCGTCCGCGCGATGCTCGCCGAACAGCTCTACCGCGCAACGACGATCCTCGCCGGGCACCCGTACCACCGCGAGGGTTAGAGCGTCGCGACGAGCAATTTGTCGATTTTGCGGCCGTCCATGTCGACGATCTCGAAGCGATAGCCGCCGAAGTCGAAATGATCGCCGACGCCGGGCAGGCGCTTCATTTCGGCAAGCGCCAGCCCCGCGACCGTCGCATAATCGCGGTCGTCGGGGAGTGTCAGCCCGATGCGTTCGGCGAACAGGTCGGCTGCCCACCAGCCCGACACGAGCAAGCTGCCGTCCTCGCGTTCGAAGCAGGGCGGGTCGCTATCGTCGTCCTGGTCGGACAGGAATTCGCCCGCGATCGCGCTGAGCAGGTCGGCGGGCGTCACGATGCCTTCGAGGTGGCCATATTCGTCGTGAACGAGCGCGACGGGGACTTCGGCGCGCCGTAATGCCTCGAGCGCGTCCATCGCATCGACCTGATCGGGAATGACCGGCGCGGTGCGCATCAGCGCGGACAGGTCGATCGGCTTGCCCGCGACCAGGCTGGCGACCAGGTCGCGCGCCTGCACGACGCCGAGGATGCGATCGACCGAGCCCCGCGCGACGAGCATGCGGCTGTGCGGAAGATCGGCCAGCGTCGCCCGCAGCACATCATTATCGGCATCGATGTCGATCCACGCGATTTGCGTGCGCGGTGTCATCACTTCGCGAACCGGGCGGTCGGCGAGGCGTACGACGCCCGAAATGATCGCGCGCTCGGATTCCTCGATGACGCCCGATTTCGACGCTTCGGCGACCACCAGGTGAAGCTCCTCGGCGGTCACGCGGCTTTCCGACTCGCGCTTGAGCCCGAGCAGGCGAAAGATCGCGCCGCTCGTTTCGTCGAGCAGCCAGACGAGCGGTGCGGTCGCGATCGACAGCCACAGCATCGGGCGCGCCATCGCCGCCGCGATCGGCTCGGGCGCACGCAGCGCAAATTGCTTGGGAACGAGCTCGCCGATGATGAGCGAGAGAAACGTCGTCAGCGCGATGACGAGCCCGAAGCCGAGATCGGGCGCGAGTTCGGCATCCACGCCGAGCAACACGAGCCGCTGACCGACGGGTCCACCAAGGCTGGCACCCGAATAAGCCCCCGCGAGGACACCGATCAGCGTGATCCCGATCTGCGCGGTCGACAACAGCTTGCCAGGGTCGGCGGCAAGCGCGATCGCTACGTTGGCACCGCTGTTGCCCTTGCGCGACAACGCCTCCAACCGCGGCTTCCGGGCCGAGACGATCGCGAGTTCGGACATCGCGAACACGCCGTTGAGCGCGACCAGTGCGACGATGACCGCGACGTCGATCCAGGGGAAAGGGTCAAGCTCAGCCATTGCGCGATATGCTCTCCTTGCCGTGCACTGAGCTTGGCGACAAGCCGGACTCAGCGCCGCGTAGCGAAGAAGTCACGAAGGATGGAGGCGGCTGCGGCTTCACCGATGCCGCTCAGCACTTCGGGTCGATGATGACAGGTCGGCTGGCTGAACACGCGCGCACCATGATCGACGCCGCCACCCTTGGGATCGGAAGCGCCATAGACGACGCGGGCAAGCCGGGCCTGAACGACAGCGCCCGCGCACATCGCGCAGGGCTCCAGCGTGACCCACAGCACGCACCCGATCAGCCGATCGTCGGCACGGTGACGACAGGCTTCGCGGATCGCGACGATCTCGGCATGCGCGGTCGGATCATGGTCGCGCCGCGTGCGGTTCATGCCTTCGCCGACGATGGCGTCGCCAAAAGTGACGATCGCTCCGACCGGCACTTCCCCCGCCGCTGCCGCCGCTTGCGCCAAGGCAAGCGCACGCAACATCGGCGGGGGGGTCGAAAACGTCATGTCAGCGGCGGGATAACCGATGACGCGCGGTAGGCCTATTTTTCGTTGGCGCGCTTTACGTCGATCGTTGGGACTTCGATCGTTTCCTTCTTCGTGCCGACGTCGACCTTGGCCGTCTTCACGTCGACTTCGGGAAGCTTCCCGGCTTCGGCGCGAATCTCGGGCAGTTTGCCACCCTTGGCATTGAGGTCGACGAGGCCGAGTGCGAATGCCGCGATGAGGCCGACGACGAGGACCAGAATAACTCCGAGCAATGCGCGCATGATCAAACTCCAAAATGTTGACGCGACCGTAACGAACTACCGCGCGGTTGGTTGCGGTTGACGCGCGCGCG
>JAYTAR010000469.1:0-16069 GCA_043737455.1 Sphingomonadales bacterium
GTCGACTTCACCAACACGCTGATCATCCTGACGTCGAACCTGGGCAGCCAATATATCGCGAACTTGCCCGACGAGGCGTCGATCGCAGGCGTCGAGCCGCAGGTGATGGAGATCGTGCGCGGCCATTTCCGCCCCGAATTCCTCAACCGGCTCGACGAGATCGTCCTGTTCAACCGCCTGTCGGCGGCGAACATGGCGCCGATCGTCGACATCCAGGTCGCGCGCGTCGCGCGGCTGCTCGCCGACCGCAAGGTGACGCTCGAGATGACCCCGCAAGCGCGGAGCTGGCTGGGCCGCGTTGGTTACGACCCGGTCTATGGCGCGCGCCCGCTCAAGCGCGCGGTGCAGAAATACCTACAGGACCCGCTCGCCGACGCGATCCTGCGCGGCGAGGTGCCCGACGGCGTGACGGTACGCGTCGACGAAGGCGAAGGGCGGCTGGTGCTGGCATAGAAAAAAGGGCGCGGAAGGTTTCCCCTCCGCGCCCTTTTCATTCCCAATTTCTGTCAGTTAAAAGCCGAACTTTGCGCCTGCACGGAACGCACGCCCGATGATGCCCGAGTTCGCCCAAGCCGGATTATACTGATAACCGCCATAGGTCGTGCCATCATACGGTGGCTTCGCATCGAGCACGTTCAGTACGTTCAGGTAGAACGAGAAGCGGTCGTTGACCTTGAACGTCATGTTCGCGTCGACGTTAATGAAGTGCTTCACAAAGCACGATACCGGGCTGCCGCCACGAAAGGTGTGCGTATTCGCGTCGACACCGTTCGGATCAAGCGCGCCGCACTTGTATGCGGTGTTCGAGCCCGAGCTGTCCTCGGCGGTCGTGCTGTAGCCATCGGTGTAATACGCTGTGGCTGAGACCGCGACCCGACCAAAATCAAGCGTGTTCTGCCACGTGCCACGCCACTTCGGCGTTCCCGATCCCGATGTGATCTGGAAGTTGCCGAGCGTTCCCGCATAACGCTGTATCGAGCCATCCGGGAAGATCTGGTCGAAATTAATGACGCGTGTCGCAACGAGCTGACTCGTGAAGCGAATATTGTCGGTAATTGGGAAACGCGCGGTCGCCGTGATGTCAACGCCCGACGTCCGTTGGCTGGCAGCGTTGATGTACTGATAAACCACAAACCCGGCACGCGGCTTCAACGTCGGATTGTTGATGTCGGGCACGTCCGGAATGACCTGGAAGCCCGCCGGGATGGGCTGGTTGGCATAATAAGCTGCCAGCGCCGGAGTATAATCAGCACCGGTGATCAAGTTCGTCTTGCGGATGTTGTAATAATCCACTGCGAGCGAGAACCATGGGCGAGGCTCGAGAACGATCCCGGCCGTGATGTTACGTGATTTTTCCGGTTTGAGATTCGGATTGCCAATCTGGGTCAATCCGACCGGAGCGTTCGTCGCGTACGTCGACCCGGCGGGATAAAGCGCACGGAACGACGCCGGCTGGGTCAGAGTGACGAACCCGGTTGTAGGCGACGCGTTCGTTTCCGCAAAGCTGGCGATGCGGAAGCCACGTGAGAAGGCTCCGCGCAACGTGATCTGCGGAATCGGCTGAAACCGCGCCGAGATTTTTGGCGAAAAGTTGCTCTGGCCGGTCGAATAGCTGTCGTAGCGGCCCGAGAGATTGAGTTCGAGCTGCGTGAAGATCGGCGCACCGATCTCGAAATATGCCGACTTCACGTTACGGCTACCGCTCGCGCTAAACCCGTTGACGCGAAGATACTGCTGCGTCGGCTGGTTAAGCACGCCTGGATTGAGGCTCGGCGCATTGACCTTTTCGAAGCGGTACGATGCGCCGACCGCCAGCTGCAGCGGACCCCCGGGAAGTTCGAACAGCGCCTTCGAGACCGTGCCTTGCACCTGATAGAGTTCCGAAAACGCGCGGTTGCGGATCGTTGGCGCGACGAAATTACGCGTCGCCTGCGTGTTGAGGTCGGGCCGAGCGAAGTTGTACGAACCGTCGGCAATAACATCCAGCAAGTTCTGAACGAACACCCGACCGCCGACAGTACGGTCAAGATTGACCCGCATGCCGGTCGCCTCGACGTTGAAGCGGTAATCATCGGCGAAAGTGCCACTGATCCCCACCGCGCCGCGATACGCGTTGCTGATCGTCTGGTTCGTTTCCTGGATATCAGACAGGCGCCCGATGATGAGGGCGGCCTGCCCCTGCGCCGCGAACGGATTGTTCGGGTTCAGCGAACCGTTAGCCGCGGTACAGGCGACCGTCGTACCGCGCGGGCAGACGAAAACTGGCAATGAAAGCACACGGCCAAACAGACCGCCCGCCCCTTGCACGGCGGGCGTGCTCGCCGTCGTATAACGCTGCAACAGCGGGCCCGTCGTTGTCGTACCGCGAACGATCGCTTGCAGACCGGTATAGTCCACCTTGCTGCGCTCGTAATTGAACATTGCATAGGCTTCGATGTCATCCGACACGCGCAAGGTGCCGCGTAACGATGCGCCGTAGCGCTCGATGTTCGGCGAAATCACATTGTACCGGTTTACGATGTCCTCCTGGCAGACGACCGAAGGAGCAGTCAAACCGTTGTTACCGCCGGTATTGGTCTGCTGCGCCGCGGTCAGTGCGCGCGGCGTCAGAACGCCGCAACCCGCTGCAGGATTGGTCAGCTGCTGGAACCGGCTCCCGGGGATCGAGGCCAATGTCGCGGCGTTGGCGGGACGCACGTAATTAATGAGCGTCGCTGTCGACAAACCAAGATAAGTCCCGTCGGCCTGAATGCCGTTGGCGACATTGTTTGCGTCGCACAAGGTCGCGCTGCCCTGCGCGCCGGGCGCGCAGATCGTGCTCAGATCGCTGGTGTTGTAGGGGAAGCCGCGGTCGCGGTTGTACAGGATCGAGCTACGCTGATAATGCGCGCTGCCATAAATGTTGAAGCCCTTCTCACGCAAATCACCAAAGCCTGCGGTGAGTTCGGCGCGCTGGTTCGCGGCATCGCCACGCCCGCTGATGCCTGCTTCTACGCGCCCGGTTATACCGGTAAACTGCTTGCGCGTAATGATGTTGATAACGCCGGCGACGGCATCAGCCCCGTAGGACGAAGACGCGCCGTCCTTCAGCACCTCAACGCGTTCGACGATCGCATCGGGAATGGTGTTTAGGTCGACGAAGTTGCGCGAACCGTCGTCTGCCAGCGGATAATAAGCCGCGCGCAGTCCGTCAAACAGGACCAGCGTCGATGAGGTAGTCAAACCGCGAAGTGACGCCGCAGATGCGCCGGCCGCAAACGCGCCGTTTGCGGAGAATGAGTTCGGCAACGTGCCGCCACCGTTCGCCGACAGCGTCTGGATTGCGTCCTGCACGGTATTGACGCCGCGACGATCGAGGTCCTCCGCGCTCAAGATCGTTACTGGTAGCGCCGAATCGCCCTCGCGCCGACGAAACAGCGTACCGGTGACGACAATCGTGTCAGCCTCCTCGGCGGCGGCGGCTGGAGCAGTCGGAAGTGCCGTACCGCCCGTCGGAGCGGACGTCTGCGCCAAGGCAGGAACGGTGGCAGCTACAGCAAACAATGTGGAGGCAAGCAGACGCCCGCGCAGGCCGATAGACATACAAAAATTCCTTTAAGCGCACGTTAGAACGTGGATCGCTCACCCTTGCAACACGCTGACAATGCACTCTAATTCCAACTCACGTAAGGGCTTGAGGCAGATTGGCAGGCAGATGTTGCAGAACTGTCACAGGCGACACAAAGCGTTGTCGAGCCTGGTAAACGTTCCAGGACGGGACAGCGTAAATTGGACACGTGAAATTAGCGTGTCTCAACGCTAGGGGCATTTCCATGACGCGCCCATTCACACCTGCAGGTGAACGCTTTGCCGCACGGCAGCGTCTGCGGGCCGGGCGGCGCGCATGGTGGCGGCGTGTGGGTTTGGCGGCACTGACACCCTTCGCGCTCGCTTCGTGCCTCGCGTTTGCTCCCCCTTCACCAGTATCGCCAATAGCCATCAGGCCGATGGCGCATCAAAGTGGGGAGCTTGCGCCGCCGCTGGCACCATCCGCCGAAACCAATTCTGGGAATTTGTTTGGCGGGCCTTCTTTCCTCGCCGGCCTTAACCAGCGTGACCGGATGCGCGCTACGCTCTGTCTTGCGAGCGCGATCTATTATGAGGCCGCGACCGAACCCGATGAGGGACAGCGCGCGGTTGCGCAGGTGGTGCTGAACCGGGTTCGCCATCCCGAATGGCCGCACAGCGTCTGCGGTGTCGTCTACCAGGGGTCGAGCGCGCCCGGCTGTCAATTCAGCTTTGCGTGCGACGGGGCAATGGCGCGCGGCCCGTCGCTGACCGCGTGGATCCGCGCGCGTAGGGTTGCGGAGGCAGCGCTCGCAGGGTCGATCTACGAACCCGTCGGCGCGGCGACGTTCTATCACACGCTCGCGGTATCGCCGCCCTGGGCGCGCCGGATGGTGCCGATGGGCATCGTCGGCGCACATATCTTTTACCGCTTGCCGCAGGACGGCGGCGGCGTGAACGCGCTCCCCTTCCGTTATGCCGGGGGTGAGCCCAGCCCGGGCCCGCTACCGCGCGTCGCGCCGACCGCCGAACTGCTGAAGGTTGCATTCTCGGTTCCCGCGCCTGCCGCGCCAATCTTGCTTCCGCCGCCAGTCGTCACTGCGCGCCCGACTTACAGCCAGATCGTGCCCAGTCGCGACGATCGCTACGTCAGCGGCGCACTGCCCGACAGCCAGATCCGTCCCGAATTTCGCGATTCGGGCAAGTGGATTGCCGACTAGGCTGCGACCCGCGCGCCGATCGTCCGCAAGTCGTCGACGAAGCGCGCATATTCATCCGCCGCTTCAGCCGGTTCCTCGATCCGCAGCAGATAGCTTGGATGGACCGTCACCCATGCTTCACCGCCATTGGGCAATGCCATCGGTGCGCCGCGCGCTTTGGAAATCGTCATGACCTTGCCAAACAGGCTGCGCGCCGCGGTAGCGCCGAGTGCCACCGTCACCTTTGGCGCGACGATCGCAATCTCTTGCTCGATCCACCAGCGGCACGCCGTAATTTCGCCCGCGCCGGGTTTGGAATGAATACGCCTTTTGCCGCGCTGCTCGAACTTGAAGTGCTTGACTGCGTTCGTAACGTACGCGCGTGAGCGATCGACGCCCGCCTCGGCCAATGCACGATCGAACATCTGCCCGGCGGGGCCGATAAAAGGGTGTCCGGCAAGATCCTCTTGATCGCCGGGCTGTTCGCCGACGAACATTAACGGCGCATCGATCGGCCCCTCACCAAATACCGTCTGCGTGGCAGGACCATAAAGGGGACAGCGCGTGCAGGCGAGCGCTTCCGCGCGCAGCGCTTCCCAAGCGACAGTGCTGTTACCCCCTGCCGTGATGCGGGGTCCTCGCTCGATCATGCCGCTTTCGCGCGCCTGGGCAGCGGCGATCAGGCCGGGAATGAGTGCGGTTTCGGGCATGTTCTTCCAATATTTCTTGGGCATTTCAGACAGCATCGCGCCGATCTTGACGCGCGCGGGATTGAAGATCGAAGCGTAGTAAGTCTTCCATACTTCCTCGATCGGGTCGCCCTCGGGCGCATCGCCTTTCAAAGCGCCGGGCCCCTCGGTCAAAGTATCGCCGTCCCAATGGATCGTGAGCTCGGGCGTCAGGATCGACCAGCGCATGCTCGCGAAGCGGCGCACGAAGAAGCCTGCGTTGTGGCGCACAATATGGTGCTCGGGCTCGAACCAAGCGACGAAGCGCGTGGCGATAGTGTCGCCGAGCGGGGCAAGCGTCTGCACCTCGCGAAAGCGCACAAAAGCGCGCATCTTGTGGACATCGCGGCGCACCGCTTTCGCCAATTCCTCGAGCCGGCGCACCAGCGGATCGGCGTGGTCATCGATCAGCGCGCGCTGCGCCTGCAACCGCCAGAGCAACTTGTAGAGCAATGCGAAGCGTTCGGGCTCGCGATTGCACACGACGCTTTGCGCCAGATCGACAAAGGTGCGCGGCACCGACAGCGTGCGCTCGGCCGGAGGGGGCAGCGTCTCGGACGTGCCGAACAGGTCGCTGTCCCCCGATCCGCGCCAACTTATCTGTTCGGGCGCGACGTCGGCCAGCAAAAGCGCCCGCGCCGCGTCGCGCCATTCCTCATAATCATCGGGTCGCGAGAGCGTGACACTGTGCATCACCAGCGCGTGGCGCAGGGGAAGTCGCGCACCTTGTCATCCTTCGTAAGCAGGACAAGGTTCTCGAGTTCCGCTTGGGCGGCGAGCATGCGATCGAAGGGATCGCCGTGTCGGTGCGGGTAGCTCCCCGCACGCTGCGCATGAGCGGGCGAGATGGACAGCAGGTCGAACCCTTGCACGTGGCAGAACGGGAGCAGGTCGCCGATGCCACGAGCAAGTTCTTGGAGCTTCAGGAGCCGCTGCTTCGTAGCAATCTCCCAAACACTCGCAGCGCTCACGATCACGATATCACTCTCGAAAATTGCGCCGCGCGCCGACTCCGGAAGTCTCGGACTGTCGATCCACCACCAGAAAAGCGCGTGCGTATCGAGCAAAAGCTTCAAAGCATCCCCCAGGCGCGCAACTCTTCGTCGGGGAGCGAATCGAAGAAGAACGAGTCGGGAAGGTCGGGGATGATACTCTTGCCAGCCCCAGGCTTGCGTTGGATTTTCTGCTCCGGCTCGATCGCGACGAGGCGAACAAAAGGTTTACCTGCCTTTGCCACGATAATTTCCTCGCCCGCATGGGCACGGTCGATCAACTTGGAAAAATGTGTTTTCGCCTCGTGCACGTTTACCTGCGTGGGCATCGCGATATTCCTATAGACTAAGTTAGTCCATACCGTTCTTGCAACAGTTATGCAACTTAACCGAACAATTCCATCTGCTCGACCTTGGGCGCAATCAGCGAGCGCAGATCGGCCTTGTCCGCGAGCGCGACAGGACGCCAATCATCGGCTACGATAAACGGACGCAGCTTGGTGATCGACACGGTCAGCCGCCCGATGTCGGCAAGCGTCAACCGTCGCCATTTGCGCGATGTCAAAATGCGCGCCACCGCCTTCGTCCCCAAGCCGGGTACGCGCAACAGCATCGCCTTTGGCGCACGGTTGACGTCGACGGGGAAGCTTTCGCGAAACTTCAGTGCCCAGGCGAGCTTCGGGTCAATATCGAGCGGCAGCATGCCGTCATCGGTCGCGGCGACGACCTCTTCGGGTGCGAAACCATAAAAGCGCATCAGCCAGTCGGATTGGTACAATCGGTGTTCGCGCATCAACGGGGGACGCTTGAGCGGCAGGATCGCGCTGGCGTCGGGGATGGGCGAAAATGCCGAATAATAGACGCGCCGCATGCCAAACTCGTCGTACAGCCCCGACGCGCGCTTCACGATATCGCTGTCGGTCGCGGCATCTGCGCCGACGATCATTTGCGTCGATTGGCCCGCAGGTGCGTAGCGCGGGGCCGAGCGGTACTTTGCCGTCGCGTCGCGGGCGTCAACGATCGACGCTTTCATGTCGCGCATCGCGCCTTCGATCCGCTCGACCGATTTTTCGGGCGCAAGCCGCTTTAGACCAGGCGTCGTCGGTAGTTCGACGTTGATCGACACGCGATCGGCGTGTCGCCCCGCCGCCTCGACCAGTTCGGGATCGGCGTCCGGGATCGTCTTCAGGTGGATGTAGCCGCGAAAGTCGTGGTCCTCGCGCAGGCTTCGGGCGACTTCGACAAGCTGTTCCATGGTATAATTGGAACTGCCGATGATCCCAGACGACAGAAACAAGCCCTCGATGTAGTTGCGCTTGTAAAAGGCGATCGTGAGGTCAACGACTTCCCTGGCGGTAAAGCGGGCACGACGAACGTTCGAAGATTTCCGGTTGATGCAATAATGACAGTCGAAGATGCAGCTGTTGGTCAGCAGGATCTTGAGCAACGAGATGCAGCGACCATCGGGCGCATAGGCATGGCAAATGCCCATGCCCTCGGTCGAGCCCAACCCCTTGCCATCGGTCGAATTGCGCTTGCTTGTCCCTGACGACGCACATGACGCGTCGTATTTCGCCGCGTCGGCGAGAATTTCGAGCTTTTGGCGGACGTCGAGCTGGGCCATAGGTTCGATATATGTTCTCAATTGTTGAAAGTCGACCCGCGCGAGGGGTCGAACGCGCGCGAAGATGCGCTTAAAGGTAACACGCCCCCGCTCGAGGAAGCCTGCCATGTCAACGACCTTCACGATCGACACCGCGACCTCGCGCGCCACGCCGACACCCGCGCCGATGAAGCGGTTGACCGTGCCCACGGTGCGCGCGCGCAAAGGGGGTGAGCCGCTGGTGATGCTAACCGCCTACACCGTCCGCATGGCGCAGCTGCTCGACCCGCATTGCGATCTGCTGCTCGTTGGCGATTCGCTTGGACAGGTCATCTATGGTTTGCCGTCGACGATCCCGGTCACGCTCGACATGATGGCGGCGCATGGCGCAGCGGTGGTGCGGGGGAGCTATCACAGCGTCGTCGTCATCGACATGCCCTTCGGCAGTTACGAAGCCGCGCCCGAGATCGCGTTCGCAAGCGCGGCCCGGCTTTTGAAAGAGACCGGCGCGGCGGCGGTGAAGCTCGAAGGAGGCGCGGCGATGGCGCCCACGATCGCTTTCCTCGTCGCTCGCGGCATCCCCGTGATGGGCCACGTCGGTCTGACCCCGCAGGCGGTCAACACGCTTGGCGGCTATGGCGCACGCGGGCGCAGCGAGGCCGAGCGTGTCAAGATTGTCGCCGATGCCCGGGCGGTCGACGCGGCGGGCGCGTTCGCGATCGTCATCGAAGGCGTCGTCGAACCGATCGCGGTCGAGATCACACACGCCGTCGCCTGCCCCACGATCGGCATCGGTGCCTCGGCGCAGTGCGACGGGCAAGTGCTTGTTGCCGAGGATATGCTGGGGCTGTTCGAACGCACGCCACGCTTCGTCAAACGCTATGGCTCGATGGCCGATGCAGTTGGCAGTGCAGCCGCCGCTTATGCCGCCGACGTGCGTGCGCGCACCTTTCCCACGCCCGACCAAACCTACGCGCCGAAGGTCTAGCCTACAGCGATGCCTGCCGCTAAGGATGCGCGCTTTGTTTATCCAACAGCCGGAGTCAGTCCCCCTTGGCGATCGCGCCTATCAATAACGAAGCGTTTCTGCGCGAAGTCGACGAGGAGGTGCGCCGCGACACCGCGCTGCGGTTTTGGCGACGCTGGGGCCGGGTCGCGATTGCGGCCGCTGTCGTCGCGCTGCTCGCATTTGGGGGTTGGCTGTGGTGGTCGGCCTCGCGCACGAAGGCGGCGGGTGTCGAAGGCGAAACCGTATCGGTCGCGCTCGCCGATCTGGGCGAAGGCAAACCCAACAGCGCGCAGAGCAAGCTGACCCCGCTCATCACGTCGTCGGTCGAAGGCCACCGCATCGCCGCGCGAATGACGCTCGCCGACATCAAGCTGAGCAAGGGCGACACCAAGGGCGCGGCTGCCGACTTCGCGGCAATGGCAAATGACGCCAGCCTGGCACAGCCGTACCGCGATCTAGCGACGGTGCGCGAGGTCGCAACGATGTTCGACACGCTGCCCCCTGCCCAGGTCGTCGCGCGCTTGAAGCCGCTCGCGGTCGCGGGCACTGCGTGGTTCGGGAGCGCAGGCGAGATGACCGCGATCGCGCAGCTTCGCTTGAACCAACCCAAAGCGGCGGGCGCGACGTTGCAGGCGCTGGCCAAGGACGAAACCGTGCCTGAATCGATCCGGTCGCGCGTGGTACAGCTGGCGGGAACGCTGGGAATCGATGTCGTGCCCGCGGGCGCAAAGGCCGGGAGCTAGAATGCCGACACGCAATAGACGCACGCTGGCGCTCGCGCTGCTCATCGCTCCGGCGCTCACATTGAGCGGCTGCGGCATCTTCAAGGGCGGCAAGCCCAAGACCGCGGTGATGGGCGAACGCGTGCCGATCCTGACGAGCGAGAACGATGCAACGGTCGAACCGTCGATCGCCGATGTGCAGGTCATCCTGCCGCCCGCCGCCCCGAACGACAGCTGGACACAGCCGGGCGGAAACGCAGCGAAATCCATGGGCCATCTGGCGCTTGGCGGCTCGCCGCAGCGCGTGTGGGAAGCAAAAGTCGCGGGCGGATCGAAGAAGGAGCGGTTGGGCGCGGCTCCGGTGATCGCTGGCGGTACGCTCTACGTGATGGACACGTCGGCGACGATCCATGCGTTCGACGCGGCGTCGGGTGGGAAGCGGTGGTCGACCAGCTTTGGTGCCGAAGGCAAGAAGATGGGCGCGATTGCTTTCGGCGGTGGCGTCAGCGTCGATGGCGGTACGTTGTACGCGACCAACGGCGTCGGCGACGTCGCCGCGCTGAGCGCGGCGAACGGGTCGGCGCTTTGGAAAAAGCGACCCGGTGGCCCGTTGCGCGGCGCACCCTCGTTCGCGCTTGGCAGCGTGTTTGCGATGAGCCAGGACAATCAGATTTACGCGCTGAGCGCTGCCGATGGCGCGGTGCAATGGACCGAGGCGGCGGCGGTGCAGACCGCCGGCGTCTTCGGCGTCGCCGCGCCCGCGGTTGCACAGTCGACCGTCGTCGCGGGTTTCTCATCGGGCGATCTGGCGGCGTATCGTTACGAAAACGGGCGGTCGCTGTGGGGCGACACCTTGTCGCGGACCAGCGTCAACACGTCGGTCTCGACGCTCGCCGACATCGATGCCGCGCCGGTGATCGATCAGGGGCGCGTCTTCGCGATCGGCCAGGGTGGCCGCATGGTCAGCCTGGAACTCGTCACCGGTCAGCGCATCTGGGAATTGAACATCGCGGGCATCGCGACGCCGTGGCTCGCGGGAGAATGGGTGTTCGTAGTGACCGATGAAGCCAAATTGCTGTGCGTCGCCCGCGCGACCGGCAAGGTGCGGTGGGTGTCGCAGCTGCAACGCTACCGCAAGAACAAGGCGAAGAACGGCCCCGTGACATGGACCGGTCCCGTGCTTGCCGGCGACCGGCTCGTGGTCGCGTCGTCCGAAGGCGATCTGTCGTACGTTGCCCCCGCCGACGGGCGCATCATCGGTTCGCAAGCGGTCGGGGCGCCGATCTTCCTGCCGCCGATCGTCGCCAACTCGATGCTTTACGTGCTCGACAATTCGGGGCGGCTGTCGGCATTTCGTTGATTGACTAAGCGGCTATTATAGCTATTTTAGTTGCGATGAACAGCGTTACCGTCGCTTCGACCGAATTTCAGACGCGTGCGGGACAATATCTCGATCACGCTGCGAAGGCGCCAGTATTCATCACCAAGCATCGCCGTCCACTGCGGGTATTGATCGATATCGACGAATATCACCGGTTGAAGGCGCGCGATACGCGCGAGGCGTTCTCGACCGACGCGCTTCCCGACGATGTGATCGCTGCGCTCGACGGTGCGCATTATGGCGGGCACGATTGAGCAGAGGGTTACCCAAAGCGGGCAGCGTCGTCCGCTTTGATTACCTCTGGCACGCTGAAGCAAGGCGGGGGCGAACTGAGGGCACGAAGGAGCGCCCTTGCGTGATCGTCGTGGCGATCGAAGGGTCGAACTCGTCAATGCCCAGCGTGATCCTCGCGGCAGTCACTCACTCGGTGCCTTTATCAGCAGACGATGCAATCGAACTACCGTCGCGCGTCAAGCAGGCGCTGGGGCTCGACAACCAGCGCTCGTGGATCGTGACTGACGAGATCAATCGCGTACGCTGGGACGATCCCGGGTTCGTGCCGGTCCCAAGCGGTGAATGGAGCTATGGCTTTCTTCCCGACACGCTCTGGAAGCGAGTTCGTGACGCCATCCGTTCGCGCGCGACAGCGGGACGTCTGGCCGCTATCGCACGCAAATCATGAATACCCGTCCTGTCGTCGCCATCATCGGGCGCCCCAATGTCGGGAAATCGACACTGTTCAATCGCCTCGTCGGGAAGCGCATCGCGCTCGTCGACGATCGCCCGGGCGTCACGCGCGATCGCCGGGAGGGCGATGCGACGTTGCTTGGGCTCGACTTTCGGGTCGTCGATACCGCCGGTTTCGAGGACGAGGACGTCGCATCGCTCCCCGGTCGCATGCGCGCACAGACGCAAGCGGCGGTCGACATGGCCGACGTCGCGCTGTTCGTGATCGATGCGCGCGCCGGGATCGTCCCGCTCGACGAAGAAATTTCGCGCTGGCTACGCTCGTCGACGACTCCGGTCGTGTTGCTTGCCAACAAGGCCGAGGGGCGCAGCGGCGATGCGGGCATTTATGACGCGTTTCGCCTTGGTCTTGGCGAGCCGATCCCGTTCAGTGCCGAACACGGCGATGGCATGGCCGATCTGTTCGAGGCGCTGCTGCCGCATTGCGACGCGGTCGCGCCCGAGCCTGTGTACGATGAGCCCGCCGCCGAGGGCGCCGATGCCGAAGAAACCAACGACGGGCCACTGAAGCTCGCGATCGTCGGGCGGCCGAATGCGGGCAAGTCGACGCTCGTCAACCGGCTGCTGGGTGAAGAGCGGATGATCACCGGGCCCGAAGCGGGGATCACGCGCGATTCGATCAGCATCGATTGGGAGTGGGACGGACCCGATGGCAAGCGCGCGATCCGCTTGATCGACACCGCCGGGCTGCGGCGACGCGCGAAAGTCGATGACAAATTGGAGAAGCTTTCCGCCGCGGACACCGCGCACGCGATCGATTTCGCCGAGGTCGTCGTGCTGCTGCTCGATGCCACACGCGGGCTCGAGGCGCAGGATTTGCGAATCGCCGATCAGATTTACGAGGAGGGGCGCGCGATGCTCGTGGTCCTCAACAAATGGGATACGGTCGAACAAGGCGCGCCGCTGTTCCAGGGTATTCGCGCCGCGCTCGACGACGGCTTCGCGCAGGTGCGCGGCGTTCCGCTGCTGACGGTGTCGGCGACGACCGGCAGGGGGCTCGACACGATGCTGAAGGCCGCGTTCGAGACGCGCGCGGCATGGAGCCGGCGTGTGTCGACCGGCCAGTTGAACCGCTGGTTCGAGCGCGCCGTCGAAGCCAACCCGCCGCCCGCACCTGGCGGCAGACGGATCAAGCTGCGTTATGTCACGCAGATCAAGACTCGGCCGCCCAGCTTCATCGTGTTCGGCACGCGCGTCGATCAACTTCCCGAAAGCTATCGGCGTTACCTCATCAATGGCCTGCGTCGCGAGCTTGGCTTCGGCGCGGTGCCGATCCGCCTGACGCTGCGCGCGCCGAAGAACCCCTTCGATTCGTGACGTCGCACCTTCGCTTCACCGCATCGGTAACACTTGTTTTACTCCGACTGACCTAGCTGTCCGACGGCAAGGGTGGGGACAACCGCTTGCGGAGCACAGACGTGGCCGACGCGCCGACCATCGATTGGGAAGATTTCGCCCGCGCGCGCGAAGAGCTGGGCGCTGAGTTCGTGCGTATCCTCGGCTATTTCCGTGAAGACGGCACCAAGTCGGTGGTCGCGATCGAGGAAGCGATGCGCCGCGGCGACGCGGTTGCGCTGATCGTGCCCGCGCATACGTTGAAGGGTGAGGCGCAACAGTTCGGCGCCGGAGCACTCGCCGATGCCGCCGAGACGATCGAGACGATCGCTCGCCATTGCGTCGAATGCCGTCAAAGTCCCGACGAACTGTTGCCGACCGTCGTGCAACTGGCCCCATTGTTCAGCGAAACCATGGCCGCCTTCGACCGTGCCATCAATCCGCTCGTCGAGCGCCGCGCCTTTGGTCACCGCGCCGCGGGCGCTCCGGCTTTTGGACGGCTCTAGAGCGTGATCTAGGCCTCGGTCGGCTTCGACTGCAGCTGAATGTAATTCTCGAGGCCCATTTGACGGATCATGTCGAATTGCTTCTCGAGGATGTCGACATGCTCCTCCTCATTAGCGAGAATGTCGGCGAACAGTGCACGCGTCACGAAGTCGCGGACCGTTTCGCAATGCGCGATCCCCTCGCGCAAGGGCGGCAGCGCTTCTTCCTCGAGCGCGAGGTCGGCGCGCAGGACTTCCTCGACGCTCTCGCCAACGCGCAAGCGTCCGAGCAACTGGAAATTGGGCAGTCCGTCGAGAAACAGGATGCGTTCGGCAAGCCGATCGGCATGCTTCATCTCGTCGATCGATTCGTGCCGCTCGAAGGCCGCAAGCCGCGCGACGCCCCAATGGTCGAGCAAGCGATAGTGCAGCCAATATTGGTTGACCGCAGTCAACTCATTGCGAAGGGCAATGTTGAGATATTCGATAGTTTTCAGGTCGCCCTTCATGCCCGGTCCTCATCTTCGTGATGACGCAGGTCTAGTCCCCGCAACGCCGACCGCCAATGCAAAAAAGCCGGTCGCCCGTCAGGCAGCGACCCCTGCGCGTTCGGCGGAGATGATCTCGCGCGCGAAGGGAAGGCATTGTCCGCACCGGACGCGGCAGCCGAGTCGCTGATAGGCGCAGCGTGGCTCCGACGACCCCGCACGCGCCGCTTGGCGTACGTCGCGCTCCCGGATTGCGTTACAAATGCAGACGACCATGGCTTTTGCTACTGCGAATGCGAATGGCTCGCAAGTGCATATTTCACTTGCGCTCGATTGTCGCAGCCGATCATTTGCATGAAAGGGGAAGACAGTGATGACCAGATATTCGACCGCGATCGCCCTGCTCGCGTTTGCGACGCCCGCGGTTGCGCAGGATCCGCTGACGCCGAAGAGCAATGCATCGGATGCTTTGGTCTCGCCACTCGCTGGCGTCACGATCGGCACAAGCGACCTCGCAGCAACCGAGGCTTTCTATGGCACCGCGATGGGGATGCGCTGCACGCGTGCCGAACTCCTCGACGCCGCTGCACGAGCCTTTCGCGCGCGATACGCGATGGCCCCCGGCGCGCGCGTCGACATGACGACGTGCCGTCGCGACGACCCTGGCGTGGCGGCCGTGCGCGCAGTGCTGCTCCCGACCACCACTCCCGTCGCGCGTCCCGGCTATGACGCACGGCTGACGGGCCCCTTGTCGCTCGGCTTTCCGTCGGCGAACAACGCAGCACTCGATCGCCGCGTCACCGCGCTGGGCGTAACCTCGACTGCCGGACTGACGAGCATGACGCTCCCGCGCGGCGACGGCACCAACTACAGCGTCGGCGAGGTTCATTACCGCGCGCCCGACAACGTCTATGCGCTAGGCATCGATCGCGGAACGATGGCCGCGGTCGGAACGATCGACTCGCGGATCGGCGTCGGGGGTCCCGCCTATGCCGGGCTGGTGGTCGGCGACACTGCCAAGGCCGCGGTGTTGTTCGGTGATGTGCTCGGCTTCGAAAAGCGCCGCGCCACGCAGTTTACCAGCTCGGGGCCGACCGGGGGCCTGGGGTTGCCGACGGGCACGCGCTTCGACTTTCAGCAGTGGTTCGCGCCGGGGGCCACGTCGGGCTATCTCATCGTCATGCGGATGGTCGACAATGCGCGTCCTTCGCTGGGGCGACACGGCCTTACCGCACGCGGCATCGCGAGCTGGCAATTCACGACACGAAACTTCGACACGGTCGTCGCGCGCGCGCGCACCGCCAAGGTTACGATCGTCGGCGCGCCTGCACCTTCGCCGTGGCCCGACGAGGGTGGTCGACGCTCGGTGGTGTTCGCGACGGACGACGGTTTCCGGGTCGAAGTGGTCGAGGCGCCCTCACTGCCCGCCCCCGCCGCAATGGCCCCCACGCTCGATCCCGATCGATGCGATGGTAAGCCGGTCATCATGGTCGTCGCTGGTGTGTTGAAGGACCGCGCTCGTCTGGGCGCCTATGCCAAAGCGATCCGTGATAGCGGTCTCTACGACGTGCTCGGCGGTTATTACATGAACAGTCCGCGCGCCGTGGCGACTTTCGAGGGGAGTCCGCCTCCTCAGTCATCGACGCTGATGGTACGCTTCCCCTGTCTCGCGCATGCACGGACGTTTTGGTATTCGACGAAATATCAGCGCGAAATCGTGCCGTTGCGCCAAAACCCGAGCGCGGGCGATTTCACCGTCACGGTATACCCCGAAATCGCGGCCCCCGCGTATATGTCGGGCCGACTGCAGCCGGGCGGCTATGCCGCAACGCCG
>JAYTAR010000470.1:0-2656 GCA_043737455.1 Sphingomonadales bacterium
AACGCAGTCGTGCCTGCACCGCCACCTCCACCGCCTCCCGCCAATGTGACGGCATCGATCGACCCGCCGACGCCGCAACCAGTGGTGCCCGACGAAAAGCAGGTTCAGGAAGACGCTGACGCAACTGGCATGACGTCGCGGCTTTCGAACGAAGAGGTCGTGCAGCCTGTGGCGGAGAATTCGAGCCAATGACCGTCGCAGCCATTTCGCGCCGCGCGTTCGGCTATGTCGTCGGTGGCGGGTTTGCCGCGACCGTGCTGACGACGGGGTTGGGAACGGCGCTCGACCCGGCACGTGCGGCGGTGACGGACAGCCTGCGTGCTCGGGCAAAAGCAGCGCTCGACCGGCACCGCGACAACGTGCGGATGTCCGACCGCATTGCGATTGCCGACTATGGCAAGCACTCGCGGGACTTGCGGTTCCACATCGTCGACCTGATCGGCGGGCAGGAATGGTCGTATCTGGTCGCGCACGGTCGCGGATCGGACCCCGAGCACAGCGGTTATCTTCAGAACTTTTCGAACGAAGACGGCTCGCTCGCGTCCTCGCAGGGAGCCTTTGCAACAGGCGATATCTACGAGGGGCAGCACGGCCAGTCGATGCGGCTGACGGGGCTCGATCGTACCAACGACCGTGCCGAGCCGCGTGCGATCGTGCTCCACGGCGCACCATATGTGAGCGAAGATCATATTGCGCGATGGGGCAAGGTCGGGCGGAGCGAAGGCTGTTTCGCCTTTGCCCCGCACCGGTTATCCGAAGTGCTGGCGCTGCTGGGCCCTGGGCGCCTGCTCTACGCCGACAAGCTCAGTAGTTGAAGGCGTAGCTTCCGAAGTCGATCCGCTCGACACCACCATAGCGCACGGTACAGCTGAAGCTTTGACGATCACGGTCGCTACGCTCGCGCAGGTCGACGCGCCCTCGTACCCGGTATCCTTCGCTGGTGCGCGCCACATCGTCGATGTCGGTCACGCGCGCGCTGCCGCCCAACCTCTGCTCGACACCGGTCGCGCAGGCGTCGGTCGCGGCGCTTTCGCTATCGATGCCGCCCCGGTTCCGGTTGCTCCAGCTCGGCTGCGAGCGTGACCGCGAGGCGGACGCAGCGATAGCCGCGATGATGCCAATCATCGCCACGCCTGCGATAACCGCGCCCGCATCGCTGCCGCGGTCGCGCCTGCGATAGTCGCGGTGGCGATAATCCTCGTACCCGTAACCCGGATAGCCGTAGCCCGGCGAACCATAGCCTGGATAACCGTAACCATAACCGGGGTAGTGTTGCGCCATCGCAGGCGTGGCCGAAGTCGCGAGCATCGCAGTGGCGATTGCCCCGACGGTGACTGAACGCAGCTTCATTCCATGATCCTTTGTCGACGAAGGGCCGCGTTGATCGCGACCGCAACCTGCTAATGCCCGCCGCCGATTGTCACAAAGCTGAATTAGATCGTCAGCCAACTGAAAGCGTCGACCCGGGCAATAACAACCGTCAGGCCGAACCCGTGCTCTTCATCTCGAGCGCAGCGATCCGCGTCTTTAGCACGTCAGTATCGTCGCGCGCAGCAGCAGCCATTGCCTTGACCGCCTCGAACTCGTCGCGACTGACGAAATCGAGTCCACCCAACCACTCCTTTGCGCGCTCCTTGAAGCTCGCTTCAGCCTCGCGCGTCATGCCGGCAAACGTGCCTGCGGCACCGTTTACGAATTTGGTGATATCATCGAACAAGCGGTTGTCGGTCTGCATGGCTAAGCTCCGGTCAGCGTCTCAACTGTATTTGTGCACCCGCAGGCGCGACGACAAGGCTTTCGGCATCGGGGTTGAGCCGGACGATCTCGAAATTGAGCGCCATCGCCAGGCACAGCCATGCGATGTAGGGAAGCATCAGCAGGCCTGCCGTCCGGCGCACGCGAAAGAACAAGGTCGTCGTCATCAGCGCGACGCCAAGCATCGCCGCGATCAGGACCAGCCCAAGGCGGGCCTGATGCATCCCAAAGAACACCGGAGACCATGTCAGATTCAGCGCGAAGGCGACGACGAAGAAGATCGTGGCGCGCGTTCGCAACCTCGACCCGCGCGCGTTTAGCACGATCGCCAACGCCAACCCAAGCAAGACGTACAGAACCGACCAGGCAACTGGGAATAGCCAGGCAGGCGGCTGAAACGATGCTTTCTGCAGCATCGCGTACCAGCGATTGCCATCGCCCGAATTGCTGACCGCCCCCGCCAGGAAACCAAGAAACACGGTTACGGGAACGGTGAACAGCGCACGGCGCAGAAGCGCCACCCGCAACTGCCCCGTCGATGCCAATTCCCCCATGTGCGCGTCACCGAAAGTGCAGAGGACATGTGTGGCAAGCGGCTCGCGGCGGGTCCAGTGCTAAGTTGGGGGAACCGATCGCTGCGCGGCGATCAGGAACTCGATGTTTCCCTCGGGTCCCTTGATCGGACTTGCGACGATACCCTCGACCCTCCAACAGTGCGTAGCGATCCAATCTTCGACTTGGGCACACACCGCAACATGGACGGCGGGGTCGCGCACCACGCCCCCTTTCCCGACGGCAGCGCGCCCCGCCTCGAACTGCGGCTTGATCAACGCCATCAGGCGAGCGTCGGGCTTGGCGAACGCAAGCGGTCGTTCGATCACCTTGGCAAGCCCGATGAAGC
>JAYTAR010000471.1:0-2652 GCA_043737455.1 Sphingomonadales bacterium
CAACATTTTGTTGTGGACCGTTGACCTCTTTCTTGCCGGGTGCAGACTGACGACTCTCAAGCGTGTATCGTAGTGGGTACCGTCGTTGCGCATGCTACCGCGTCCGCCCGCGTGGTTCCAACGGTAGCCTTAAAGCGACAATAGTTGGCTTGCCGATACTAACGACTTTACCGGCGTCTCTGAGCTTGATGAACAGACGACGGTTTTGAACCGGTGATCATAACGATTCTAATGACCGGAAAGTCGTCGGTAGTCGCCCTCACCGTCACCTCGAGCTTGACCCGGAGCCCCGCTTCTCCTGGCGCTCAGGCTAGCGTGTCGAACAGATCGAGCCAGCCGGGATTCGCTTTCTCGATCAGCGCAAATTTCCATTCGCGCCGCCACCGCTTGATGCGCTTTTCGTGCGCGATACAGTCCGTAATCACGTCGCCGTGCTCAGCCCAGACCAGCCGGATCAGGCCGTAACGCCGGCAAAAATCGGACCCTCCCCCACTCCGATGCTGTACGCTGCGCGCGCCTATATCTGCTGTAACGCCGACATAGATCGTCCCGCGATAGCGATCCGCCATGATGTAGACCCAACCGCCTGTCGCCATGCAGTGAACCAAGAAGAAGCGGGACCCCGGGTCAAGCCCGGGGTGACGGGATGAGTCAGCAATGTCCGGCTTGAACGAGACAACCAAGTGGCGCCAACGACCGAAATGAGTTCACAACCTACAGATCGCGCAACTCACGTGACAAATCCTCGACGCTCGGCTCGCGCTGCGTCAGCGATTCCATGTCCTGCTGCACGCCACGCATAATCCGGGCGACATATTCCTTGGTCAGCAGCCCCCGTTCGGCGGCGGCGGCGCGATCGGGGACATAGGTCTCGATATCCGCCCGGCTGACGCTCCCCTTGGCATCGAGCAGGCGCTCGACGGTGTCGAGGCGCTCGCGCAGCACCGACAGCTCGCCCGCGATCGCCATGACGATCGACAGCGTGCGGTCGTTCGCGGGATCGTCGAAATACTGCGGACGCTTTCCCTTCGCCTTGGCCCCGGCGCGCGCGATCCAGTCGACGTCGTTCATGCGGGTTTCCATGCGCCATAAGCATTCCACACCGCCGCGCGGCCATGATCCTCGACGCCGGTATCCTGGCGCGGGAAGATCTCCTCGTCGACGACGGCACGCACGCCGGTGACGAACAAAGCCTCGCGCGGCAACCCCGCCTCGACCATGATCGATTTCAGGTCGAGCGCGTGCATCGCCGACCAGAACGGCTCGTTGTTGTTGAACGCGTCCCAGTCGCGGATGAACTGTTCGTAAAGCGGCATGTCGTCGGAATATTGCGGCTGCTCGAGGTGGAGCATCAGCCCGCCGGGCGCCAGCACGCGGACGCCCTCGCGGATCAGGCGCGGCAATGCGGTGCCCGACAATTCGTGCAGGAACATCGTCGTCTGCACCCAGTCGAAGTGCCCGTCGGGAAAGGCCGACAGGTCCTCGCCGTTCATCTGCACGAAGTGGATGTTGCGCGCGCCCAGCGACTGCGCACGCGCATGGCCGTAGCGCAGCGACGCCGCGGCGGTGTCGATCGCGATCACCTCGGCCTCGGGGAAGCCGAGCGCGAGCGGCACCGCGTTATGTCCGATCGTCGCGCCGATATCGAGGATGCGGCGCGGGCTCCAGCCGGGCCGTTCGCGCTTGATCCAGTCGACCAAAGCCTGCCCGCCACCGTCGTTCAACGCGCCGAGCCCGCCGCCCGTCGTCGCGAACAGCCCACTGTCGTAATTCGCGCCCGCCGAAACGTCGCCGGGGCGCTCCTCGCCGTGATAGCTGCCCGGCATGCAATGAATGTCGATCGCCGATTGATAGCGCGGCACCGCCACCGCAGCATCGAGCCGCAGCGTGTCGCGCCCCTCGTTATATTGCCGCGCACGCCCGTCGAGTTCGTCCAGCTGACGCAGCACCATCGACCGGCCGGCCTGCTGGCGCATCTCCATCGAATTGCGCTTCAGCGCCGACCAATAACGGTGCCACGGATCGCGGTTCATCGCATGGCGGATTTCGAAGCGGTCCTTGGGTTCGCGGCCATGCTCGGTCTTGAACGCGGGCAGCACGCGCGTTTCATACGCCGCCTTGTTGCCCGCGCTGAACCCGGCCAGCGCCTTGTTCAGATTGGCGAGGAAGTTGAAGCGCGCCGCCTCATCATGACGGACTTCGGGAAAGACGCCGTGGCGTGCGACCGCACTATACGGCGGGGGAACGTCGGTCGCACTCATATCAGGCCCTCCTTGGCCAGCCGTTCGATCGTCTCGGCCTGAACCCGGTTGAAATGGTCGCGGTCGGGGACTTTGACAACGCCGTCCGCGCCGATCAGCGCATTCGCACGCTGATGCGTTGCCGCCGCATAGGTCGCCGCAAACGCCTCGATCCGCTGACGCGACAGATAATTGGTCATGCCGGGCTTGCGCCGTGCCTGACGCAGCGCCGCGATATCGATGTCGGCGAAGGCGGTGAAGGTCTCGCCGGCGTTGCTCTCGGCCAGACGATTCCCTTTCCAGTCGATCACAAGCGAATTGCCGTCGGCGCTGGCGACCGGCGTCGTCGTACCGGTGATGCCCGCGGTGTTCGCGCTGACGACATACGCCATGTTCTCGAACGCGCGCGCGT
>JAYTAR010000472.1:0-2646 GCA_043737455.1 Sphingomonadales bacterium
AACGCCGCGTCCTGGGCGCGGTACAGCGCTAGCCCCCAGACGACCCGCACCGCGAGCAACTCGACGAGCGTCGCGTCGGTCTGCCCTTTCAGTTCGGCCTGCCACCCATGCCAGCGCGCCACGCCTGCCCAGCCAGCGATGTCGAGCAGCGCGCGGTAGAGGTAGTCGGTTTGCGCCGTGGGCGGCACGCCGAGTTCGGCCAAGGTCGCGGCGATTACCGCGACCGGATCGGCATCGGCACTAGCGACGGTCGCATTGAACGTCGCGATCCCCATCGCGGCCGGATTGCGGTCGTGGACCGCAACCGCACGCCATGCCGCATACAGGCTAGTGCCGCGCCCGGGCAGTGGCCACGCCGCCTGCCCCTCGTCGAACCAGGCAGCGGCGATCTTGCCCGTCTCGTCGATCATGAAGGCAGTGCGCGATGCCAAACGGTCGCCCTTGGCTGCCGCATCGAGCAATTCGGCAACGGTCGCGATCCGTCCTGCCGACGATGCCGCGACCGGCGGCGCGGCTAGTGCCGTCACCACGCTTGGCGGATCGACACCGTGCGCGTTAGCCGCTGCGGCCAGATCGGCATCGGAAATGCGCCCCTCGGTGCGCATCGCCGCCCAAAAACCACGCGGCGGCAGCATGTCGATCCCACCGACGCGGTGAAGCAATCTTGCCGCCTCGCCGAAGCTGAGGTCGGTCAGTCCGAGAAACGGATTGACTGCAACAAATGCCTTCAGTGGCCACAGCGGCGCAATGCGCGCGCATGCGCCAGCGATCGACGCTTCGACGTCGATTGCGAGCAGGGTGTCAGCTTCGGTCAGGGTATCGGAAAGCATCGTCGTGCTCCTCACTTGGTGGGCCACAGCGCAAGCGCGAGGCGATTGGCATGCGTGTTGAGGTAAAAGCCGTTGATGGCATGCACCCAAAGCGCAGCGAGGCGCGGGTGGCGTGCCGCCGTCGGCAACCAGGCCTGCAACAGCGTCAGCATGGCAAAGGCGACGACGACGGCGATCGCGATTACCCAATCGGCGCTATCGTGCAGCCCGCCGTTCGGCAGGACGCCGAGCGTCAGGCGAACAGCCGCGGCTTGAAGCGCGAAATACAGCGCAGTCACGCCGACGGCGCTCGCCAGCGTCCGGCCCACAACATAGGCTTGCGTTCGCTCGTCGAAGCCATTGGCGACGAGCATCACCACACCCATCGCGAGGATCGCGGTCAGCGCAAAGGTCGCGGGTGCATTGCCGATCGTGACGTCGGCGATGCTTGCGGCAACACCCGCCACGCCGGTCACGATCATGATCGACAAGGCCATCCGCCACGGATGCGGCTTGCCCCCCGGCGAGGCGCTCCACGACGCGCGCAGGATGTCGACCACGCTCCCCGATGACAGGAATGCGTGCGCCTTGTAGAGCGAGTGCGCGACGATATGGAGCAACGCCGCCGGAAACGCGCCGAGCCCGCACTGAAGCAGCATGAACCCCATCTGCGCGATCGTCGACCAGGCCAGCGCGAGCTTGATCGATGTCTGCGTGAGCATGACGAGCGAGGCGACGATCGCGCTCGCGGCGCCGACGATCGCCAGAAGGTGCAGCGCGGGTCCTCCGATCAGCATGACGTCGGCCATGCGAAGGATTAGGAAACCTCCGGCGTTGACCACGCCTGCGTGAAGTAGCGCCGACACCGGCGTTGGCGTTTCCATCACTTCGGTCAGCCAGCCGTGAAACGGCAGTTGTGCCGATTTGAGCAATGCCGCGATAGCGATCAGCACGGCCGCGCCCGTCGTCAGGCCGGTTGCGCTCGCAAGCTTGGCATCGAGAGCGAGCTGCGCGACGTCGAGCGTGCCGAACTGCGTCCAGAGCAGCACACACGCACCGATCAGTGCGGCGTCGCCGATGCGTGCGGCGACGAACTTCTTACGTGCCGCAAGGGTTGCGTTGGGACGTTCGGGGTAGAACAGTAGCAGCTTGTGGAGCGCCATGCTGGTTGCGATCCAGGCGAGGGTGAGCAGCGCCAGGTTACCCGCGACGATCATCGTCAACACCGCTGCAAGCGTCGCCGCAAGCGCACGCATGAAGCGTGCGTGGCCAGGATCACCGTCGAGGTAAGGACGCGCGTAACGCACGACCGCCCAGCCGACGAAGGCGACCAGCAGCAGCATCGTCGCCGACAGCGCGTCGAGGCGTAGCGACAGGCCGAGGCCGTGGATTCCCAGAGATGCACTCGATGCGGGGCCGGCGAGCAAAAGTCCAATTGCGGCCGCGACGGCGGCACCGAGCGCGAAGGTCGCCGCCTGCACGGCACGATCGGCGGTCGCGCGGGTGTCGCTCGACGGTAGCATGGAGAAAAGTGCATAGACCAGCGGCACGAGCGCAGCGAGGGTGAGGGATAGCGTCACGGGCAAACTCCGATCGTTCGATCTCCCATTAGGCATCGTATAGGCCATGCGTATAATTCATTGTTGTCGCGCAACTGTTCTATTCAGTAGAACGATCTTATGAACTACCATCACCTCCGCTTGTTCTGGACGATCGCCCACTCGGGAGGGCTGCTCGCGGCGGCGAAGCACCTCAACCTCTCTCCTTCGGCATTGTCGGTCCAACTTAAGACGCTCGAGGCGCGGCTGGGTCAACCGCTGTTCGACCGCGTCGGGCG
>JAYTAR010000473.1:0-2645 GCA_043737455.1 Sphingomonadales bacterium
AGCTGGAAGTCGGCCGATGCAAGCATGGCGGACATCGCCTGGGACGATTACATCGCGGCTCAGATCGACGCGATCGACACCGTGCGGCGCGAGCTGGAGGTGCCATCGGTTCACACGATCGGTTACTGCGTTGCGGGCACTACACTGGCCGCGACACTCGCTGTCCTTGCTGCCCAAGGCCGCGCCGACATCGTCAAAAGTGCAACTTTCTTCACGGCCCAGGTCGATTTCAGCGAGGCGGGCGAACTGTCGACCTTCATCGACGACACGCATCTCGCGATGATCGATGCAGTCGTCACCGACGGCTACCTCGACGGCCGATGGCTGGCGGCGACGTTCAACCTGTTGCGCGGGCGCGACCTGATCTGGAACACGGTCACGAGCAATTGGCTGATGGGTGCCGATTATCCCGCGTTCGATCTGCTGCATTGGAATGGCGATGTCACCAACCTGCCTGCCAAATGGCATCGCAGCTACCTCGTCGATCTCTACCGCGACAATAAGCTTGCGATGGCGAACGCGCTGTCGGCGCTGGGCGTGCCGATCGACCTGACACGCGTCATGACGCCAGCCTATATTCAGGCGGGGCGCGAGGATCATATCGCGCCGCCCGCCAGCGTTTGGAAGCTGACGCAGCATCTGCAGGGCCCGGTGCGCTTCGTCCTGGCGGGATCGGGGCACATCGCCGGGGTGGTCAATCCGCCCGCGGCGATGAAGTATCAGTATTGGACGAACGATCGCGCCGCGGCATCGCTCGACGCGTTTATCGCGGGGGCCACCGAGACGCGGGGAAGCTGGTGGCCCGACTGGATCGAGTGGCTGCGCAAGCATGACACGGGCGAGGTGTCGGCGACCGGCGCGCGCGTGCCCGGTGCAGGTGGACGAGCAGCCATCGAGGATGCGCCAGGTCGGTACGTGAAGATGCGCTGACTCGGCAATGCTGCAATGCAACAAAGCACTTGAAGCGGGGCGGTGCTGCGCTATATGCTGCACTGCAACACTGCCCGCGGGAGCCAATTCATGCCTGATTTTCAAGATACGAAGACTGCCTTCAAGAATTCGAAGCCGGTCGTAAAAAGCGGCACTAAACCGTTGATATCGCCCGTACTTGAGCCAGTGCAGTTCGGCGTTACGGCCGCCGAGCCGGTCACGGCTGAATCGGCCGATTTGCCGGTTCCCGCATTCGTAATCGAGGCGGCACCGGCAGCACTCGAACCCATTTCACCAGAAGGAAGCCATACGATGAACGATACCATCAACACGATCGAAGCCGCGGCGCACACGGCGACGCATGACACGGCGACTGCGGCGCATGAAGCGACCGCCAAGGCGAGTGCGTTCTTCAACGGCGCGACCGACCGCGCCAAGGATGCGATGACGAAGGGCACCAAAGCAATCGAGGAGCTCGTCGAATTCTCGAAGGGCAATCTCGAAGCGGTCATGAGCTCGGGGCGCATCGCCGCCAAGGGTGCCGAAGAGATCGCCAAATATTCGGCCGATTACGGTCGTGCCGCCGTCGAGCGCGCGAATGCGGCCGCCAAGCAGTTTGCCGCGGTGAAGTCGCCGGTCGAATTCTTCCAGCTGCAGGGTGAAGTCGCCAAGCAGACGCTCGACGCCGTCGTCGCCGAAGGGTCGAAGTTCACCGAGAACTATCTGAAGCTGATCGGCGAAGTCACTCAGCCGATTTCGAACCGCGTCGCGATTGCAGTCGACAAGGTCAAGAATACCGTCGCCTGATCGCGATCGGCTGCCTTTCGAAAGCCGCGCCGGTTCACGCCGGCGCGGCTTTCTTTTTGTCACGCGGCGCTTGCCCCGACGGCGTGCGATGCCATATCGCTACCGATGATGAGACCCATGATGGCAGGCCAGAAGCGCGACGACGAGAACGGCACGGGGGTTGGCGTCGCGACGCGTACCCGCACGCGCACCAAGCAGCCGTCGCCGTACAAAGTGCTCATGCTCAACGACGATTACACGCCGATGGAATTCGTCGTTCTGTGCCTTCAGCGATTCTTTCGCATGAGCACCGAGGATGCGACTCGCGTGATGTTGCACGTGCACCAGAAGGGCGTCGGCGTTTGCGGGATCTTCAGTTACGAGGTTGCCGAAACCAAGGTGACGCAGGTCATGGATTTCGCGCGCAGCAACCAGCATCCCTTGCAGTGCACGCTTGAAAAAGCTTGAGGCGAAAAGGCGTGATCGTCAGCCAGGCTTGACGACGCCGAGCCACGACGTGGCGATCAGGAGCGCGTAGACGACCCACACCCAGTAGCGCGTCCGGTTCATCACGCGCAGCAGTGGAACCTCGGTGGCATCGCTCGACCCTTGCGCGATCAGCGCGCCGAGTAAGGGCCCCACGGGCTTGAACGCGACATCGATCATGATGGCAGCGGCAAAGATCAGCCCGAAGAGCAGCGCTTTCCACGCGAGCCAATCCAGCGCGATCGGCGAGCCCGTCAGCACCGATGACAGTCCGACCCCGGTATATCCGAGCAGGATCGCGATCTTCAGCCAGAATTCGACGCGTCGATTGCGCGCGGCGCGCGGCGTCATGTCGTGAAAGTGCGAGTCCCAGATGAGGAACAGCCAGACCCCCGCGATCGCCCATGCCGCGACGACGATGCCCGTCGGAACGTCCCACCATC
>JAYTAR010000474.1:0-6564 GCA_043737455.1 Sphingomonadales bacterium
TATGCCGGCCTGCGCGCGCGGTCGGCGGCGGGCTATGGCGCGGTGGTAGCGACCGGCACGCACTGGCTGTTGTCGCTGTCGCCCGAGCTGTTTTTCGAGGTGCGCGCTGGCGCGGTGACGACGCGCCCGATGAAGGGGACCGCCGACCGCGAGATCGACCCTGCCGCCGACGCGAAAGTCGTCGCCGCGCTGATCGGAAGCTCTAAGCAACGCGCCGAAAACCTGATGATCGTCGACCTGCTGCGCAACGATCTGTCGCGCGTCGCCGTGCCGGGCAGCGTTGCCGTGCCGACGTTGTTCGCGGTCGAAACCTATCCGACGCTCCACCAGATGACGTCGACCGTCACCGCGAGGCTGGCCAAGGGTCGCGACGCGATCGATACGCTGGCGGCGCTGTTTCCCTGCGGCTCGATCACCGGCGCCCCCAAGATCCGCGCGATCGAGGCGATCCACGGCATCGAGGATGCGCCACGCGGCGTCTATACCGGTGCGATCGGGCGCATCGATGCGAATGGTGACGCCGCGTTCAACGTGGCGATCCGCACGCTGGTGCTGCGCGAGGGGGCGACGAGCGCGCAGCTTGGCCTGGGCTCGGGAATCACGGTCGATTCACAAGCCGATGACGAGTGGCACGAATGCCATGCCAAGGGCGCGTTCGTCGCATCAACGCGCGGCTTCGACCTGATCGAAACCATGCGTTTCGAGACCGCGACCGGGCTGTTGCGGCTTGATCGCCACCTCGAACGGCTCGCGGCGAGCGCGGCGACGTTCGGCTTCGCGTTCGACCGGCATGCCGCCTGCAACGCGCTCCAGGCGGCCACGTTTCGCCTGCATGACGACGCGCGCGTGCGGCTGATGCTCGCCGCGAGCGGAAAGCTTGCCGTCGAGGTGCGCGCGCTGCCGCCGGTTCCCCGCGCGCCAGTGCTGGTACGGGTGGTGCCGCTGCCGGTCGTCGCGCATGACTTCCGCCTGCGCCACAAGACGACCGACCGTGGTTTTTACGACACCGCGCGCAGCGACGCGTTTGAATGCGTGTTCGTAGCGGACGGGCGGGTGACCGAGGGGAGCTTCACGAACGTCTTCGTGGCGCGCGACGCGGTGTTGCATACGCCGCGGATAACGACCGGATTGCTCGGCGGCATCCTGCGCGGTGCGCTGCTCGCCAGCGGTGAAGCAGTCGAAGCCGATCTGACGCGCGACGACCTGGCGCAAGGGTTTCTGATCGGCAATTCGTTACGCGGGCTGTTGCCCGCGCGGCTGTCACCCCTATAGCCGACCCTCGTCAACGGGGATCGACAATGGCGCATTTGTCCGCTGCACTCGAGCGCATCACGCCGTCGCCGACGCTGGCGATGACCGCGCGCGTCGCGGCATTGAAGCGCGACGGCGTCGATGTCATCGGCCTGTCGGCGGGCGAGCCCGATTTCGACACGCCCGATTTCGTCAAGGACGCGGCGATCGCCGCGATCCGGGCCGGGCAGACCAAATACACCGACGTCGACGGCACGCCCGCGCTGAAAGCGGCGATCGTGGCGAAGTTCGCGCGCGACAACGGATTGACCTATGCGCCCGACCAAATCAGCGTGAACGTCGGCGGCAAGCATACCTTGTTCAACGCGCTCGTCGCGACGGTCGGCCCGGGCGACGAGGTCGTCATCCCCGCACCCTATTGGGTCAGCTACCCCGATATCGTCGCGTTCGCCGGGGGCACGCCGGTGCCGCTCCGCGCCGGCGCGAACCAGCAGTATAAGATCCTTCCCGAACAGCTCGATGCCGCGATCACCGCCAGGACGAAATGGGTGCTGCTCAATTCGCCGTCGAACCCGACCGGCGCGGCCTATACCGCCGACGAGCTGCGTGCGCTTGCCGAAGTGATCCGTCGGCACCCGCACGTCATGGTGCTGACCGACGACATGTACGAGCATGTCTGGTACGCCGACGCGGCATTCGCGACGATCGCGCAGGTCGCGCCCGACCTGTACGACCGGGTGCTGACGATGAACGGCTGTTCGAAAGCCTATGCCATGACCGGCTGGCGCATCGGCTATGCCGGCGGTCCGGCCTGGCTGATCAAGGGCATGGCCAAGCTGCAGTCGCAATCGACTTCCAATCCCTGCTCGATCGCGCAGGCTGCCGCCGTCGCGGCACTGACTGGCGATCAGTCGTTCCTCGCCGACCGCAACGCGGCATTTCGCGAACGTCGCGACCTTGTCGTCGGCATGCTGAACGAGGCGCCGGGGCTGGACTGCCCGACCCCGGAGGGCGCCTTCTATGTCTATCCCGATGCGACCGGCTGCCTCGGCAAGACGACGCCCAAGGGTAAGCGTATCGACGGCGACGGCGACCTCATCGACTATTTTCTCGACGAAGCCCGCGTCGCCGCGGTCCCCGGCGCCGCGTTCGGGCTGAGCCCCGCATTTCGCGTAAGCTACGCCACGTCGAACTCGCTGCTGACGCAAGCATGCGTGCGCATACAGACGGCGTGTGCCGCGCTGAGGTGAAACTTTTGCCCCTGCGGCTGCGTATCTGGTGACATCATCTTCGCAGGAGAGTGGCGATGTCTGCCGTGTTTCGTACCGATTTCGTTCGCAGTTTCGCGATTGGCTTTGTCGTCGCGACCATCCCGATGATCGCGCTGACCGGGCTAGTCCATTGAAGGCTTCGCTCCTGTTGGCGTCGGGTCTGCTCGGGATCGTCGCACTGGCGGGCACCAAGTTCCCGGCGGCTGCGGCCGAGCGGACCGCGCTAGTCCCCATGCCTGCGACCGATGTTGCACCGCAGGGCGATCGTGCGGTCGCCGTTCTGGCGGGTGGCTGCTTTTGGGGAATGGAGGCTGTGTTCAGCCATGTGAAGGGCGTTCAATCGGTGGTCTCGGGCTATGCCGGGGGCACCGCGGGCGACGCGACCTACGCCAAGGTGAGTACCGAGACGACGCGTCACGCCGAAGCAGTGCGCGTCACTTATGATCCGCGAGTCGTCAGCTATGCCACACTGCTGCGCGTCTATTTCTCGGTGGCGCACGACCCGACGCAACTTAACCGGCAAGGGCCGGACAGCGGAACGAGCTACCGGTCGGCGATCTTTGCGCAGTCGCCCGAGCAGGCGCGGGTGGCACGGGCGTATATTGCGCAAATCGACAGCGCGAAGAGCTGGGGCAGTCGGCTGGTGACGCGCATTGAGCAAGGGAGCTTTTTCTTGGCCGAGGCTGATCACCAGGACTTTGCAAAGCGGAACCCCGACCACAGTTACATCGTGCGCTGGGACGCGCCCAAAGTCGCCGCGCTGCGCACGACTTTTCCAGCGCTTTGGAAAGCAATTCCTGCTGGCTGATCACGCCATGGATGGCGACGGCACAAGAGCATGGCGCAACCCGATAGCATTTTCATGACGGATCGGTTAAGCGAACCCGCGACTAGGTGGATTTCTGTGATCCGCGTGGAAAGTCAGAACCGGGACCCGCCCCCAATGGTCGTTCCTTCGCCGCAGTGTCTGCGGCAGGGTTGGGAACGCCGTCGCCGGGGCCCCCGAGCGAAAGGACACTCATGGCTGCTGCTCCCGTCTTGATCTTCGATGTTGGCGATTACGTTGTCTATCCAAAGCATGGCGTCGGCCGCGTCGTCGAGCTGCAAAAGTCCGAAATCGCCGGGATGGCGCTCGAACTTTATGTCCTGCGCTTCGAAAAGGAGCGGATGACGTTGCGGGTGCCGACGAACAAGGCCGAAGGGGTCGGCATGCGCAAGCTGTCGTCGGACAAGACGATGCAGGAGGCGATGGCGACGCTGAAGGGCAAGCCCAAGGTCAAGCGCACGATGTGGTCGCGCCGCGCACAGGAATATGAAGCGAAGATCAATTCGGGCGACCTCGCGTCGATCGCCGAGGTCGTGCGTGATCTGTTCCGCGCCGAGGACCAGCCCGAGCAAAGCTATTCCGAGCGCCAGATCTTCGAAGCCGCCGCGAGCCGGCTGGCGCGCGAACTTGCCGCCGTCGACGGCGTTGACGAGCCGAAAGCCCTCGAGAAGATCCTCGACATCCTCCGCGCGGCGGCAGCGATCTACAACAAGACGGCGTGACCGCGCGTGGCCTGATCGGCGCGTCGCTGGCGCTGGTGTTCACGGCTCCAGTCGCTGCTGCCGAGCGATCGATAAGCATCGGAGACTTCGACCGCATCCGCGTCGAGGGCGCGTTCACCGTCTCGATCACGACCGCGCGTGCCACCTCGGCACGCGTTTCGGGAACTCAGGGTGCGGTGGAGGCGACGCGTGTGACCGTCGAGGGGCGGACACTGGTCGTCCGCCGCGACCGGCAAGTGTGGGGAAGCGCCGCCCTGCGCGATACCGGGTCGTCGACGGTACGGATCACGGCGCCCACGCTCCAGTCGGCGTGGGTCAGGGGTCCGGCGATGCTGTCGATCGATACATTGCGCGGCGCGCGCCTGTCGCTGTCGCTCGAAGGGTCGGGCCGCATCGCGGTCGCGCGCGTCGAGGGTGAGCGGCTCGATGTCGGGCTGATCGGCGCGGGGACGATCATGCTGAGCGGAAGCATCAAGGATTTCGGCGCGCTCGTGCGCGGCTCGGGCACGCTCGACGCCGCGGCACTGACCGCGTCCGACGCCAAGATCACGAGCGAGAGCGCCGGCGAACTCACGCTGGCGGTCAAGCGCGCGGTGACCATCACGACGTCGGGCGCTGGCAACGTCACGATTGGCGGCACGCCCGCCTGCACCGTCACCAATACCGGCAGCGGCGCGGTCGTCTGCGGATCAGAGAAGCCCCAGCGCCGCTAACTCGCCGACGAGACCTGGCGGCAGGTCGTCGGCCCCTTCGCCTTCGGCAAGGTCACGCGGAGCGTTGGCAGGGTCAAGGTAACGCCACCCCTGATGCGCGCGGCGCACGACCGGAACGACGGGAGCGACGTACGGACGAATGACGATGTCAGTGCGCCCACCCTCGGCCTCGACGAAACGGATGATCTCGCTGCGCCCGATCAGGCGGTGCTTTAAGATCCAGAACAGCGAGCCGCCGATCAGTTCCTCATGCCGTTTGGGTCGATAGCGCGTGGTCAGGTGAACCGGCTGCGGCGCCCGTGCCCAGATGCGCGCGGCGAGGTCGTCGAGCGACGTACAGCCGAATGCGACCTTCGTCAGATGCAGCATCAGCCCGCCAGTCCCGCAAGCGCGGCGAGCCCAAGAAAGCTGAAGAACCCCATGACATCGGTCATCATCGTCACGAACACCGCCGACGATACCGCCGGATCGACGTTCGCGCGGTCGAGCATCACAGGGACGAGGATGCCCGACAGTCCCGCGACCAAATTGTTGATGACCATCGCCGTGCCGATCACCAGCCCCAGCATCGGGTTGCCATAGAGCGTCGCGACGCCGCCACCGATCAACAGCCCCAGCGCACTGCCGTTCGCGAGCGCGATGATCAGTTCGCGCACGATCATGCGCATGGTGTTCGATTCGGTCAGCTGGTTCGTCGCCAGCGCGCGCACGACCACCGCGAGCGTCTGCGTCCCCGCATTGCCGCCCATTCCCGACACGATCGGCATCAGCACCGCGAGCAGCGCCATCCGCGCGATCTCGGCCTGGAACAGCCCCACGACCGAGGCGGCGATCATCGCAGTGCCGAGGTTGACGATCAGCCACAGCAGCCGCGTCCGCACCGTCAGCAGCACTGGCTGGTTGATATCGCCGTCGCCCGCGCCCGAAAGTCGCAAGATGTCCTCGCCCGCTTCCTGGCTGATGACGTGAACGATGTCGTCGACGGTGATCATGCCGACCAGCCGCCCGCTGTCGTCGACGACGGCGGCGGAGATCAGCGCATATTTCTGGAACCGCAGCGCGACTTCTTCCTGGTCCATATCGACCGGGATCAGCGTCTGTTCGCGTTTCATCACATCGGCGATCGCGATGTCGCGCGGGGTGCGCAGAATCCAGCTGAGCTGGCAGGTCCCGACCGGACGATGGCTGGGATCGACGACGAAAATCTCCCAGAAATCGGTCGGGAGGTCGGGTTCGCGCAGCCAGTCGATGACGTGCCCCACGGTCATATGCTCGGGCACCGCGATCAGCTCGCGCTGCATCAAGCGTCCGGCCGACTCCTCGGGGAAAGCGAGCGCCGCTTCGATCGCGGCGCGGTCGTCGGGGTCGAGCGCGCGCAGCACCGCCGCCTGATCGGCGGCGTCCATGTCCTCGATGATCGCGACTGCGTCGTCGGTATCGAGTTCGGCGGCGATGTCGGCGACCTGGATCGCGTCGAGCTGATCGATCAGCGCTTCGCGGACATGATCGTTCATTTCGGCAAGCACGTCGCCGTCGAGCAATTCACCGAGCGCGGCGGCGAGCGGTGCGCGCCGCTCGGCGGGTGCGAGTTCGAACAGGTCGGCTAGGTCGGCGGGGTGGAGCGGTGCGACCAGCGCGCGCGCGCCCGCATCGTCGCCATCGTCGACGCGCGCGATCACCTCGCGCACGAAATCGGGACGCAGCCGGTCGTCGGCGTCGAGCTGCGACGCGGAGTCGCGCGGCTGGAGGTCGGCCTCGATCATCGCTGGCCCGTCACCCTT